>JAGPBS010000006.1 GCA_018063245.1 Alphaproteobacteria bacterium
AGCGGCAGATCAAGGATATGCACCAGCGCAGGATAATCTTGGCATAATGTATTACTACGGTAAAGGCAATCTTCCCAAAGACCTGATTAAGGCTGTTCGCCTATATAAATTAGCGGCAGATCAAGGATATGCACCAGCGCAATTCAATCTTGCAGAAATGTATTACTACGGTAAAGGCAATCTTCCCAAAGACCCTATTGAAGCTGCTCGCCTATATAAATTAGCGGCAGATCAAGGACATGCACCAGCAATACCCTTCTCAAAAACCAAGAACAGACAATCTCCCTACAAAGGCAAGAAATACTGAGTTGAAAAAGGATAGGGATGAAATGCGGACAATGATCATGCAATTACAAAGCAGTGTGATGACCCTGCAAAATAATGAGCTCAAAAGATCAAGCGATGCACCAAATTCTGAGGCAAAGAGACTCCGCCTTGATCCTGGTGCCGATGCTGATAAGGCGTGATGGAGAGTAGCAGCAATAGCCAATTCAACCCATAAAAAACAGGACCTTCCCCAAAAATAAAAATAAATAGAATGAAAGTTTAAGAGAGCCAAGAAAAGTTGTGATTTAGGAAGTGAATTTTGCTATTTTGAAAAAATGGGGAAAGTTCATTGAATATCACTTGACATTTATACTTATTTGTTTATAATGTTATATTATTTATATCTGAGCATTTTTAAAAGGATTTTCAAATGACACTTGTTTCACACGGACAAATAAATCACAAAACATACACTTTTTATCTCTATGATCTTCAAAATGGCGTACCTTTGAAGGTAAATCCCAGGTATAAAGCAGTCACAATTAAAGAGCAGGATTTAACGGTACAGAATATTCTCTTGTCTGAGAGAGTTGTTACCTATTTGCCTCCCAAAGAAAAAGCAAAATTGCCTCAGCGTCTCTTAAGTAATCAGCAATATCTTGATTTTTTAAGCGCTTGTTCTTTGATGATCCCGAAAGAATCCCTTCCGCAAGGCATGTCGAAGAGGGACATAAAAAAGCATCGCTTTAACAGCGCTGAAGCATTCGCGCTGCTTACATCAGTTTCAGATCAAGGGCTTGCAGAGGCTCAATATACATTGGGTTATTGTTATTTAAGCGGGAGGGGTGTTGAGAGTGACCAGATGAAGGCTCATGAGTTATTTAAGCAATCTTCTGACCAAGGATATGCAGAGGCTCAAAATAGTTTAGGTTATCTTTGTCATAATGTCAAAAGGAATGAGGGTGTCGAATTAAGAAATGAAGCCAGAGCTTTGATAGAGCAAGCAGCTGAAAAAGGTCATCCGATGGCCCTTAATAATTTAGGAACGTTTTACTTCGAGGGGGATAGCGTTGAGGTTGATTTGACAAAAGCAATTTTATTGTTTAAACAGGCTGCTGATTTTGGATGTGCTGCCGCTCAATATAATTTAGCCCGTTGTTATTTTGAAGGAAAAGGCGTTGAGGTAGACTTGAAAATAGCGAGGGATCTTTTCCAGAAGGCAGCTGATCAGGGGGATCTAGATGCCCAGTCTTTTTTGGGAGATTTTTATAAAAATGGCTTTGGTGTCCCAAAAGATTTAGCTCAGGCCGTACATTGGTATGAAAAGTCATCAATTCAAGGACATGCTGCCGCTCAATATAATTTAGCCCGTTGTTATTTTGAAGGAAAAGGCGTTGAGGTAGACTTGAAAATAGCGAGGGATCTTTTCCAGAAGGCAGCTGATCAGGGGGATCTAGATGCCCAGTCTTTTTTGGGAGATTTTTATAAAAATGGCTTTGGTGTCCCAAAAGATTTAGCTCAGGCCGTACATTGGTATGAAAAGTCATCAATTCAAGGACATGCTGGGGCTCAATACAATTTGGGCGAATGTTACCAAATGGGTTGGGGTACCCCAATAAATGCAGTATTTGCTGTGTTTTTGTTTCAAAAAGCAGCCGATCAAGGGCATGGAAGGGCACTTAACAAATTGGGTTCTTGTCATCAACTTGGTTTCGGTGTTTCCAAGGATTTGGTTAAGGCGGTTTCATATTATCAGCGAGGAGTTGATAAAGGAGATCTTCTTGCTCAAAACAATTTAGCTTCTTGTTATCAAAATGGCTATGGTGTTGATAAAGATCTCGTTAAAGCTTTTCTATTATTTCAAGACGCTGCAAATAAAGAATTAGCAGAGGCTCAATATAATGTAGGGGCTTGTTATCAATTTGCTAAAGGTGTTTCAGAAGATTGGGAGCAGGCTGCCCTTTGGTATAAAAAGGCAGCAGACCAAAAATTTAGATCAGCAGAAATTGCTTTAGGCACGCTTCAAGAATTACGTGCGACTAAAAAAGAGATAGAGAATCAATTTAAGAAGACAGTAGATCAGGAGGCTGCACAGGTAAAACTTCAAGTTCCCTATAGAATGAAATTTGATGCTCTGATGGCACTTGTCACTCGAGACATGCCTCGATACGAAGAGCTTAAGAGGCAGTGGTTAGAGGTGAAAGGAAAAGAATTGCAAGTAAAGGTCTTCAGTCGCATTAAAGTGCTTCAGGATTCTGTTGAGAAAGGCGATATGATTACGCCGCAGATTTTAAAAGAGATGGAAGAGCTTTCAAAATCATTTTCAACGGCGCTTGCAGATGCAAAGAAAGTTATTGCAAAAGCGCATGAAAAAGTTGCGCGCAAGGCGTATCAGCAAGAAAGAAGGGCCTCGATGAGATTAGATCAAGCGCCTGTATTTGCTGAAATCCCGAAGATTGAAGAGCCGTCAGTTTCAGAAACGCGTTTGATCAAAGAACGTCTTGCACAAGAAGCAGAAGCAAAAGAGAAAAGAAGGAGCGTGACGCTTGAAAGACGCTTAAGCCGTAGCCTCTCACGAAACTCATTAAAATTGGACTTTCAGCAAACGCAAGAACAATTAGCGAAAGAAAAAGAGAAGCATGAGCTTCGTAAAAGTCAGAGACTCTCAAAGCTTTATACAAAAGAAGAGTTAATTGCCGCAGGTCTTTTACCAGCTGACAATGGTGCAGAGCCTGTTAAAATCTACGGCAGGATTGCGAGTTTTGAGAAGGGCACGCAGGAGATTTATGAAGGCAAAAGAGAAGCCAGAGAATATACAGCGCTTGTACGTGATCTTCTTCAATCATTTGCAGATTCAGCAGATCTGAAATTATTCAAAAAAGTTCATAAGTTTGAGAAATTGAAAAAGGGTCTCGGCGGTTTAGTTGGTGTTGATCACTTAAAGCCATGGGAGAGAAATGGCTGCCGGATCTGTTCATTTAGAATCTCAGACAGCATCCCAGAGCGCATCGTCTTCGCTTGGAAGAAAAAGGAACAAAAGGCCTATCAAGTGACCTTTGTGAACTATCACCCGAAGTGATATTTTAATTTTCTGCCTTGCTGCCGTCTTTTATGTGTCATGCTGAATTTATTTCAGCATCTACAGATCCTGAAACGAGTTCAGGATGACTTATAGTCAACCCTAGTCGACAGGCCTTAAGCTATTTCTGAATCGTAAAGTGGTAAAAATAGCAAGTTCGGCCTTGTTCAATTGCTTTTTGTTCATAGCGTGTCTGTGGCCAAGAATCAGGGCGAGATTCATTGTCATTAGGCGCTGTATAATCGAGAATAAAGTGCGGATCAGCCTTTAAGTGACTCACAGACCATTCTAAAAGAACAGGATCATCTGAGGCAAAGTGGAATTCGCCCCCTTGCTTAAAAAGGCGTGTGAGCTCTTTAAGGCTTTGAGGATTAATAAAGCGACGCTCTCTATGTTTGAGTTTTGGCCAGGGATCAGGGAAAAGTAAAAAGGCTTTCTCGAAACAATTGCTCGGCAGTCTCTCTAAAAGAGGCCTGCAGTCATCGGGTAAAATGCGGATATTTGTGATGTTTTTATCATTGATGTGCTTTAGTAAAGAGCAAACACCGTTGATGAAAGGCTCACAGCCGATAAAAGCAATATCAGGATTATCAGCAGCTCTCTGCGCAATATGTTCACCGCCGCCGAAACCGATTTCAAACCAGATGGATTTGTAATCTGTGTGATCAAAAGAAAGTGCCTTCAGCAAATCTTTCAAAGAAAAGTTAGGTGAGATGCATTTAACCATCTCTTCAGTAATTTCAACCCTTGGGAGCAAATTTGTCAACAAGGTTTTTTGGCCTGATTTAAAAGAGCGGCCTTTGCGGCGCCCATAAAAGCGGGTGTCTTGAGAAGGTTGTGCTTCTGGAATGTCTGTATCTTTTGGTGTCATCATATGGATATAATGCAAAAAAAATCTAACAAATCAAGCTTTTTCTTCTATAAACGATTTATCAAGCGTGCCTTTAAAGACAAACTGAATGGAGCCTTTCATGTGAATCGGGCCATCAGCTGTCCATTCAATGTCAAGATCGCCCCCATCCATCGTTACTTTTGCTTTGTGATTGATAATGCCTTTTAAATGAGCCGCGACAACGCTTGCGCAGGCTCCACTTCCGCAAGATTCCGTAATGCCAACGCCGCGTTCCCACACACGCATGCGCAAATGATCAGGTGATAAGACGTGAACGATTTCAACATTGATCCGTTTTGGAAAAAGAGGGTGATGTTCAATCAAAGGGCCGATTGTTGCAAGATCGATCTGAGAGACGTCAGGAACAAAGAAAACAAGGTGCGGATTGCCAATATTCACAGCATAAGGATCTTTCAGGTCTTGATCAAAAACAAAAGGAACAGGCGTTGTTTTAAAATCATCAGCCAGAGGAATGTCAGAGGCAAGCAAGCGTGGTGGTGGAAAGATCATTCCATACTGATTGCCCCACATATGTGTGCCTTTGAGGAGCCCGCCTGTTGTTTCAATTAAAATATCACCAGAGAGGGTTGAAATTTCTGTGAGATAGGCCGCAACGCACCTAGCAGCATTCCCGCATTGTTCGACTTCTGAGCCATCTGCATTTAAAATACGCATGAAACAATGATGATCTTTTGACTGGGGCGTTTCAATGTAAATAATTTGATCACAACCGATGCCATGTTTTCGATCAGCCATTTTTTGCAAATCATTCCGGCTGAAATGAAGAGAGTTGAGTCTCATATCAAAAATAATGAAATCATTGCCAAGGCCTTGCATTTTATAGAATGTGATAAGATCTGCCATTTGTATATCCTCTTTAAAATCTATCCTAGGCTTCTTTTTTGTAAATAAAAAATAAAAAAAGGTTGCAACTAAATTTTTTACATGATATTGCCATAAAAAACAGAAAGAATTGAGTTGTCATGCAAGTATTACAAAAAATTATATGTTCATTATTCGTTCTATTCTTGATCTTTCCCTTGGGTAATGCCATGGGAGGGCAAGAAGAGCAATTGTATCATCAACTTCTGGATGTGAAAGAAAAAAAGATTCAGTTGCTTGAAAAAAAGTTAGCAAAGGCTCAAAAGCAGATTGAGATGCTGGAGACTCAGGCATATGGAAAGCCTCAATCAAAAAATGAGTCTGACTTTTCTGATTCAATCGAGGTGGGTGATGTATATCCAGAGCAAGAACAAAATATAGATTTTGAAGAACTGGCGGACAGACAAGATGATTTAGCCTATGAAGAGGCAGTGAAAGAACATCATGCGCAGCGTGCTTATTTTCAATCTCCGCAGAGTAGATTGCGTAGGCAAACATCTTCATTGCCTGAGCGTGGTGCTTATATGCCAACAGCGGCGCCAGCAGCCTTTGTTCACCAGGAATCACCAGATTGGCAGTGGCGTGGTGCTGTTGAGGCTTTATATTTAAGGCCACGGTTAAATGATTTGATTTATGCGCAACAGAACGATAACAATGGTGCCGCGGGTTCTACTTATAAGCAAGATTTTGATAATGAGCCTGGCGTGCGTGTGAGCCTTGAGCGGCGTGTTCAGAATCAGTGGATTCTGGGTGGTTTTATGCAATATTTTGCAGCTGATGCTAAAAACAGCACTTCAGGCTCAGATCTGGTTGCTGCTCCTGGTTTCGGAATGGCGAATAGTAGTCTTTTCACATCTGCTGCTGCAAAGACTGAGCTTGATCTTTGGCACTCAGGCATATATGGGAAAAAGGTTATCTCATTATCTCCATTTGCTTTAACAGTGACGCCTGGTATCGACTTTGCTTATTTCACGCTGGATCAGGATTATCAGTATCAGAATGCGAGCAATGTTTTAACGCAAAGCCAAAAGCAGTCTTTCAAAGGGGCAGGTCCCTCCATTGCTCTTGAGGGAAAATATGCCTTTAATCCTTATTTTTCAGTTGATTTAAACTTTGGGATAGCAGGCCTGTTCGGAGAGCATCAAACAAAATTTTCTGGCGTTCAAGTTGGTGCTGTGCCCGCAAGCACGACTCCAGTTCATTTTAAGGATTACGCTTTTGTGCCACATATGACAGGAGGCGTTGGTGTTTCATTTGAGAATAAATCACCGGGGGACAGAGGCTATGGGATTCGCATTGGCTATGGTTTTGAAAATTGGATCGGGATTGATCGTCCTGTCTCACCAGGTGTGAACTCAATGACCCATAATACAGGCGTTTCTGGCCGGAAAGATCATAACATGACGCTCGATGGAGTGAGGCTTGAGGTCAGTACCAGCTGGTAGGGGGGATTATTTTATGGCTATGATATCTAAAGATAGTGTTTCTAAAGTTCTGCTGGCTGAAATTAAAAACATGATTGATCAAGCGAAGGTTAGAGCGTTTTCAGTTATCAATCGTGAACTTGTTTTGTTAAATTGGAATATCGGTAAAAGAATTAAGATAGAGATTGTTCAAAATGCCCGGGCGAGTTATGGAGATCAGATTGTTGCGACACTGTCGCAACAATTGAAGTGTGATTTTGGATCAGGATTTACACAGTCTGCACTATCAAGAATGATTAAGTTTTACGAAGAATTTCCTGACTTTGAGATTGTTGCGACACTGTCGCAACAATTAGGATGGAGTCATTTTGTAGAGCTGATTCCGATAGAAGATCCTGTAAAAAGAGAATTTTATGCTGAAATTTGTCGTGTCGAACGATGGAGTGTGCGTGTTTTGCGTGATAGAATAAAAGGAATGTTATTTGAACGTACAGTTATATCCCGAAAACCAGAATCAACCATCCTTCATGATTTAGATCAGCTTAGAAAATCAGGGAATTTGTCAAAAGATTTAACTTTGAAAGATCCCTATGTTTTGGAATTTTTGAATTTAGAAGATACATATAGTGAGCGCGATTTAGAAAGCGCAATTCTTCATAAAATGGAAAAATTTCTTCTTGAATTGGGTGGTGAGTTCTCTTTTATCGCACGGCAAAAGAGATTGACTATTAGTGGAGAGGATTATTATCTGGATCTGTTGTTCTTTCATCGCACTATGAAACGGCTTATTGTTGTTGAATTAAAGCTTGGAAAATTTAACGCAGCTTACAAAGGACAGATGGAGCTTTATTTGAGATGGTTGGATAAGTATGAACGGAAAGAAGGTGAAGCCTCGCCCTTAGGGATTATTCTTTGCGCTGAGAAGGATTGCGAACAGATCGAACTTCTTCAGTTGAATGAAGGCGATATACACGTTGCTCAGTATATAACAAAACCATTAGAAAATCGTCTAAGACAAGAACTGCATTTAGCGATTGAAAGTTCTCGATTAAAAAACATTTCAGCTCAATCAAAGCAAAATCTGCTCTAACTTCGGTGCTACATCTTTTAAGATTTGCAGCGATGCCTCATCAATGCCTGTCTGACGCAAATCGATGTAAGTGAGATGACGGAAACAATATCTCAGGTCATCGACATCTTGACTACGAAAGATAATATCTCGATAACCTTGTAAGGAGAGCCGTTCAAGAGACGTACAATTTTTGATCATGTAATTATTAAATGAAGCCTTTAATAAGCGCGTGTTATTCAGGTTGAGCTCTTTTAGCCTTCCAAGTTTGCTCTTTACTTCATACCAAAATAGTTCATTTTTTTCTATTGATACTTCCAAGTTATCGCAGCCTTCTAAAATAAGAACTTCTAGGGAATTGCATGTTCTCATAATCATTTCAAATTGGGGTAGATCAATAGGTGTTTGACTGAGATTGAGGCTTCTTAGATTTCTGAGAGTATTGGTGATGGCAAAAGTAGATGTTGGCAGTCGAGATTCTTGCGCTACGTCATCTAACATGCCCCGAAGTTGATTGTATCCAGTCAGGTTTAGGACACGTAAAAATTTGCAGGCTCCGAGCGTAAAGGAAAGAGCCGCCCTAACCAAATCCTCACTTGCTAGGGCTCCTGTATTTACACTTGGGAAAGTAGAGTGATGAGCGCTTAAATCAAGCTCTCGTAAACTGATGAATGTATTTTTAAAGTACGGCTCTACGAGATGAGAAATAATAAAGCGAACACAAGTGCTTGGATAATTGGCAAGGCGAAGTTTTTTCATTTCCGGAAAGCGTCCTAAAAAATCAAACAGATGCTTAGTTACAATGCTCCGATTATCAAAATTCAGTTTTACAACTGACTGACATTTTGATTGATTCTCTTTTTCATAGAATTGATGGATGAAAGGAAAGTCTATTTTTGGTAAATGAGAAAGATCTAAGTAAAAGTACTGAAGGTTGTTGAAAGGAGCTAATCTATTATCGTTTGAGATATCTTCAAAAGAACGGACATGAAAGACAGCTCTTTTTCGTAAGACGAGTCCGAAGCTGCTTGCTTCTTCTTCAGTCATTTTGCGGATGAGTCTGTAGTCCAGCATTTCTTGAAAAGGAAGATAGAGCGTGATTCTTGTGTAGGTATGTCCTGACAAAAAAGTCAGGCCATTTGGGTCTGTGTTTGTTGCTGGTGCGATATGACTCATAAAGGCTCTCCAATGGAATGAATTTGCTGTATTTTGTAGAATAAGGAGGCATAAGTCAAGGAGAAAGGAAAGCTTGAACAGGGCCTGTGGTGCTGAATTGACTATCACTTAATCGTCACTCAGAGTCGCCTCTTATGGAGGCGACTCTGAGTGACGTAGGCGTATCGTTGACTTGCTTTCTGGTCTGAATGTATTTCTGGTGTTTCTTGTAATTTTGTGCTACGTTTTTTTCAGTCATTTCATTTTGAATTTGTTGGATATTTCGATGCTTTTCGATTCTTTAAAACCGAACGCTCCTCTTTCCGAGCAATTAAGGCCACAAAGCCTTGAGCATCTCTATGGTCAGTCTGATCTTTTGGCTCAAAATCATGCTCTTTCACTGATGTTTCAAAAGAATCAGTTTCAATCTTTTATTCTGTGGGGCCCACCGGGGTGTGGCAAAACATCAATTGCGCGTCTGGTTGAAAAGGCTTTGCCGTCAACATGTGTGTTTGAGCAGATTTCTGCTATTTTCTCAGGTGTTGCTGATATTAAACGCGTGATTGCAGAGGCAGAGGCCCGCCAAAGCTTGGGTCAGAAAACATTTCTATTTGTTGATGAGATTCATCGTTTCAACAAATCACAGCAGGATAGTTTTTTGCCCTATTTGGAAAAAGGCGTCATCACGCTGATTGGGGCAACAACAGAAAACCCATCTTTCGAGCTCAACTCAGCCTTATTGTCGCGCGTTCAGGTTTTTCAATTGAAATCTTTGTCTGATGAGGCTTTGCGGGGCATTTTAAAAAGGGCAGAAGATTTTTTGCAAAGATCTTTGAATCTTGAGCCTGATGCTGAAGCAGCTTTGATTGAGATGTCTGGTGGGGATGGAAGAGCTCTTGTCAATTTCATTGAAGCGCTTGCAACTTTTCATGGATCAGCGACAGTTGGACCGATCACAGTTGCAATGTTAAAAGATTTGATCCAAAGACGCCCTGGTAATTATGACAAAAAGGGCGAAAATCATTACAATGTGATTAGCTGCTTGCATAAGTCTTTGCGCGGATCAGACTGTCAGGCCGCCCTTTATTATCTAGAGCGCATGCTTTCAGGTGGCGAAGATGGTAATTATATTGCAAGACGCTTGGTGCGTTTTGCAACTGAGGATATCGGCCTTGCTGATCCAAATGCTTTGCCTCAAGCGATTGCCGCTTGGCAGGCCTATGAGCGTCTTGGCTCACCAGAAGGTAATCTAGCTTTGTATCAAGCAGCTGCCTATCTTGCAACAGCGCCTAAATCAAATGCACTTTACGTGGCTGAAAAGGCTGTTCAAAGAGCTGTTGAGAGTCATGTGAATATTGAAGTTCCTTTGCATCTGATTAATCCTGTTACAAAAATGATGAAAGAGCAAGGATGTGGCAAGGATTACCGTTATGATCATGATTTTCCACACGCCTATGCGGGGCAAGATTTTTTGCCAAAAGCTTTTGAAGGTAAGATGTTTTATCAGCCAACGGAGCGTGGATTTGAAAAAGAAATTTTAAAAAGAATTGCTTTCTGGAAAAAATTAAAAGAAGATCAGGATTCTCGTAACGATAGACTTTAAACAATTAGGATTTATACCATGGCACAGCCCATATTTCATATTATTACAAAAGATCATGACCAGCGTCGTTTAGACAAATGGTTGAAGGAAAAATTTCCGGGACTTTCTTTTTCGTTGCTCCAGCGGTTGATTCGTCAAGGACAGATTCGGATTGATGGCAAAAGAGCAAAAGGAAATACGCTGCTTGCAAAAGGTCAAACAGTGCGCCTGCCTCCTTTGGATATTTGGGATGAGGATCCATTTGAAGCACTGATGCGTCAAAAATTTACCTTGAGCGATGATGAAATTGAAGATCTGCAAAACTGTGTTTTGTATATGGATGATCATTTGATTATCTTCAACAAGCCAGCAGGTCTTGCTGTGCAAGGTGGAACAGGACAAAAGCGTCATTTGGATGGGTATCTTTCTTATTTGCAATATGGCAAAGACATGGCTCCGAAGATTCTGCATCGTTTGGATAAAGAGACTTCAGGTCTTTTATTGCTGGCTCGAACCAATGAAGCAACGCGATTCTATGGGGATCTCCTAAAGAATCAAGGGATTGATAAGATTTATTTGGCCTTATGTGCTGGTAAAGCTAAACATAAAAAAGCTTTGATTGATGCGCCGCTCGGCAAACAAAAAGATGGTCATTACGATAAGGTCAAAATTGATCAAGATGAAGGTAAGGATGCTCAGACTTATTATGAGTCGATTGCTTACAGCCGTACTCATGATGTTTCAATGGTTTTGGCGAGTCCGCTCACGGGCAGAACACACCAGATTCGTGTGCATTTATCCAGCCATGACTTGCCGATCTTGGGCGATTTTAAATATAAGGCGCCTAAAGAGACAATGAATGCAAAACCTGGTTATTTGTATTTACACGCTTTTCGGTTGATTGTTCCAAAATTATCAGATAAACAAGAAATGATTGATGTCATGGCGCCAATTCCGAGTTATTATGAGGAGATGATTTCGCGTATCGGCATGGATCAACCAGAAAAAATCTCAGGATCTTTTATCGCAGAATTTCGTAAACACAAAAAAAAGAACACTGTTTAAAGGCATCACATGAAAAATAAAGCCTCTCCAATCCTTATTCTTACGCTCATTTTTCTGCTCGCAATTGTAGGGGTCAGTATTCGGTTTTTGACGAAGCTTGATAAAGAGACGCTCAAACAAACATTGATTGACCATGCAAAGGTTGAAACAGGCCTTGATCTGATGATCGGTGGTGATTTGATTTTGACTTATTATCCCTTAGGCATTGAGTTGAATGATGTAACCTTGCGAAAAACAATAGACAACCAGCAGGATGTTCCCGCTTTTTTAACTGTATCAAAAATGAAAGCTGAATTCGATATTGTTTCATTTTTAACAGGGAAAATTGTTGTTGATGATTTGGTTTTACAAGATGGCTCCTTATCCTTGGTGATGGGAAAAAATGAGGAGAGAAATTGGGACATTGAGCCTGCTGTTTTTGATAAGTCTGAGAGCGAGGCTTTTGATCTGGCTGTTGAGAATATTACCATTGAGAACATGGTTTTTTCTTTTGAAGATCAAAAAAAGGGTCTCTCGAAAAAGATTGGCATTTCAAACGCCGAAATGGCAGCTTATGACGGAGAGGCATTGACTTTGTCATTAGTTGGGAGTTTTGAAAGCGCTCCTTTAATTGTCAATTATCAAGGACCTTATCCAACGCATTATTTTTCAGATAAAGCAAAGGCTGAACCTATTTTATTAAAGGTTCGCTATGCGGGTAATACGCTTGAGTTAAATGGCAAGACAGGATCGCTGTTGAATTATGAAGAATCATTTCCGGTTCTCGATTTAAAAGCAATTATTTTGGGCGGTAAATTATCGGCTTTGAACCCTCTTTTAATGACATCCCTGCCTGATGTTGGTCCTTATGAGCTTAATTTTGAAATTGAATCAGATCCAGATTTGGTTCAGATCGATAAGATGATTTTGAAAATTCGTCAAAGTGAGTTTACAGGCAGTATCGATGTCTTCTTAAAAAATCAGCCAAAATACGATGTAAGCTTGAAAATCAAAGCATTGAATCTTGATGATTTTAAAGGCGGAGATAAAACATCAACGTCAGGACTTTTCGATCAGCTCATTCCTTATTTAAAAAATATGGATGGAGAGGCTGATATTGCCTTAAAAAGCTTTGGAGCATATCCGGGGACTGTCGACAATATCTACGCAACCATTGAGCAAAAAAATAATGTACTGACTGTTTCAGAGGTGAAGGGAAAACTATTTGGGGGTGATTTGTCAGGATTTGCTTCTTTGAATTTTCAAAAAGAGCCCCATTTAAACTGGGATCTGATGGTAAAAAATGCCAAAGTCGGTATGATTCTGAAAGATGAAGGTGTTGAGAGTTTGGCGCAGATCGAAATGAAGGCGAGTTCAAAGCTGTCTGGTCCTGACTCATTTATCAATCAAATGAATGGTTCATTAGTTATCAAAGCAGGCCCGGGCTCAATTCCAAAATTGGATCTTGATTTTTTGCGCTCAGAGGTTTTGTCTTTTCTATTTCCAGCTGAAGCAGCGAAACAATCAACAGCTCTCAATTGTCTTGTCGCAGATTTTGATATTCGCAAAGGAGTGATGGGCACAAATTATGCGCTTCTAGATACACAAGATTACACTCTTTTTGGAATGGGAAAAGTGCATTTGTTAAAAGAAACGGTGAATTTTATTATTGAGCCAAAGGCAAAGCATTTTGAGATCCTTAGTTTTAAAACGCCATTTCATGTTAAGGGCTCATATGATGATCTAAAAGCATCGCCTGTGAAGATGGCTTTGGCAGAAAAAGGAGCTGAAATCGGTATTTCTGTTGGTCTTGGAGGTCCCTTTGGCCTCATTTCATCCTTTATGTCTTTAGGAGAGCTTGATAAAGATCCTTGTACAAAGGCGATGAGGGGTGAGTATAAAAAACAATCGGTCTTTGATCAAAAGACGCAGAGCTTGCCTCAGAGATTTAAAGATAAAATGAGCAATGATGTGAAAGACTTGTTCAATTCATTGTTTCAGTGAGGGTTTTCTGCATGTCATCTGTGTCGCATCATCAATTACCGCTTTTAACTTTTGAGGTTTGTGTCATCGAACCAAAAGGCTATGGCATTAAAATCAATGGTGCTCTTAAAAAAACGCCTCATCAAAATCCTTTGATTTTTCCGACGAAACAATTAGCGATTCTCTATCAAGAAGAGTTTGAAGCATACCAAGGAAAATTTCCAAAAGATGTTTTGCTTATTCAGCAATTGATCTATACAGCCTTAGATCTTATTGCAGTCAATAGGGATGAGTATGTTGAGGATCTTGTCAATTATGCCTCGACCGATTTGCTTTTATATCAGGCCCATTATCCTCAAGATCTTGTGTTGAGGCAAAAAGATTGCTGGGATCTTTACTTAGAAGGAGCAGGGAAGTTTTTATCAATGACTTTTATGCCAACATTTGATTTTCAGACAAAGTTGGTTGATCGCTCAAAACTTTTATCTTACTTAGAGACGCTTGATGATTTTGCTCTTTCTGGTTTCTATACAGCTGTTGAACTGACTCATTCTTTTATTTTAGGTCTTGCTTTGTCAGAGCGAATGGCTTCTGTTTCAAGTGTTTGTGAGGCGGCTTTGTTACATGAGACATATCAACAAGAAAAATGGGGCATATCTCAGGAGGCTCTCCAGATGAAAGAACGACTCAATCAAGAGTTGAGTCGTGTTGATTCATTTTTGAGCGCCCTTGGAAAGGGACAGTATCATGAAGGCTGATTTACGAGCAGAGTGCGGTATATCTGATTCAAAAGGTATTTTGACTTTTCAAGGCAAAGACTATCCTTGTTTTTTTGGGAAAAATGGATTGTCAGTTTCAAAGGTCGAGGGAGATGGAAAAACACCGATTGGCCATTTTTCATTAGGACAATGTTTTTATAGAGCTGATCGAATCCAACTCCCAGAAACCAATCTTTCTTTCAGGGCCATTACCCCAAATGAGGGATGGTGCGATGATCAGGCGCATCCAAGCTATAATCAGCTTGTGCATTTGCCTTTTGAAGGTAGGCATGAAAAAATGTACTTGGAAGAAGGCATCTATGATCTGGTGATTGAAATTCTTTATAACCATGATCCAGTTGTACCAGGTAAAGGAAGTGCAATCTTTTGGCATCTACAATCAGCCATGCGCCCTTATACAGAAGGTTGTCTTGCGATTGAGCGGGATGCCTTTCTTGGAATCATTAAAGATCTAACACCTGGAATGATAATCGAAATTTGCGGCACATAATCTTTTTAGTGATTGCGATTTTTGTCGATATGTGTGATAAAAAGGGAGCTATTGAAGGCTCGGTGAGGATAAAATGTTAAAAATTTCATTGAATCAAGTAAATCCATGGGTTGGAAATCTTGAGTATAATTTTGAGAGAATTAAATACTTCTATTTGAAGGCGGTTTCGAGCTCCTTAGATCTTGCTGTATTTCCTGAATGTGTTGTCACGGGGTATCCGCTTGAAGATCTAGTGCTGAAGAACTTTTTTATGGATAGAGTGCTTGATTATGTTCAGCAACTTCTTGAGCTTTCTAAAGGGCATGATACTGCACTCCTGGTTGGCTCTCCCTATAAAATTGGTCGTAGAACTCATAATTGTGCCTTGTTTATTCATCAAGGCGAATTAAAATATGTTATCCCGAAAAAGGCTCTGCCCAATTATGGCGTCTTTGATGAAAAGCGCGTTTTTTCTCCATCGCATGACACGACTCTGATTGAGTTTAAAGGCTATAACATTGGCGCTCTGATTTGTGAAGATATGTGGGTGGCTGAGCCAACAGCTGCTTTACAAAAGGCTGGAGCTGATTTTCTGATCGTTTTGAACGGATCGCCTTATGATGCAAACAAAGATGAATCTCGTAAAATGCAGAGCAATGCTCGTATTGATGAGGTGCATTTGCCTTTACTCTATGTAAATCTTGTTGGTGGCCAAGATAGCTTGATTTTTGATGGAACATCATTTGTGATGGATGAGTCTAAAAAGGTCATTGATCAATTCCAGTCATTCCACGAGCAGTACAAAGTTTATCATCTTTCAAAACAAGCGAATCGATGTGTGATAGAACCTCAAGAACAACAATTACCATCTAAAAATGATCATTTATCAAATCTCTATCAGGCTCTTGTGGTTGGACTTCGAGATTATGTTGAAAAAAATAGGTTCAAAGGTGTTATTTTAGGCATGTCAGGTGGGATTGATTCTGCTATATCAGCTGCGATTGCTGTTGATGCGCTCGGGAAAGAACGTGTTTTTGCCGTGATGATGCCATCGCCTTATACCTCGCAAGAGAGTCTTGATGATGCCGCTAAAGCATCAGCAATGCTGGGTATAAAGTATGATATCATTCCGATTGAAAAAGTGATGCAAGCCTATGGTGAACTTTTGCATGATCAATTTCAAGGCAAGGCAGCAGATATTACTGAGGAAAACATCCAGTCTCGTGCCCGTGGCATGCTTTTGATGGCCATGAGTAATAAATTTGGCATGATGGTTTTATCGACTGGGAATAAATCAGAAATGGCTGTTGGTTATGCAACGCTTTATGGTGACATGTGCGGCGGGTATAATGCGATTAAAGATGTCTATAAGATGGAAGTTTTTGCTTTATCGAAATGGCGAAATCAGAATCATCTATCGACATTTATGGGGCCTTTAGGAACAGTGATGCCTGAGCGTATTATCACCAAACCGCCATCAGCTGAGTTAAAACCAGGACAAAAAGATCAAGATAGCCTTCCGCCTTATGAGGATTTAGATGTTATTTTAGCAGGGCTTATTGAAGATGATTTGTCTGTTGCTGAGATCGCATCAAAGGGATATGCCGTTGATGTTGTTCGAAAAGTAGCGAGGCTTTTAGATAGAGCTGAGTATAAGAGACGTCAAGCGCCTCCAGGACCCAAGGTGACAAGAAAAGCTCTTGCACATGAACGGCGCTATCCGATTACCAATGGTTTTACTGATGAAATGTAGAGGAGGCTGAAGTGTTGTTATCTGTTGTTGCAACGTCAAGAAATGATGATCATGGTGGCAATGCTTTGTGGAGGACGCAGCATTTTGTTGATGGTCTTGCACATCAAGCCAAAAAACATAGAGTTTCTATTGAATTGGTTTTAGTGGATTGGAATCCTTTGCCTGATCGTGTTGGTCTCTATGAGGCATTGAAGTGGCCAGAGGCAGATAAGTATTTTCAGTATCGTGTTATTGTGGTGCCGAATAGCTATCATCAACAATTTAAGCATTCAAAAGAACTGCCCCTATTCCAATATTTAGCAAAAAATGTTGGGATTCGGCGTGCAAAGGGTGATTTTATTCTGGCAACGAATATTGATATTTTATTTTCAGATCAGCTTTTTCAATTTTTTAAAACAAGTTTAAAAACAGGGTGCTTGTATCGTGTTGATCGCTTTGATATGGATGATAAAATTCCAGAAGCCATTCCTTTTGAAGAGATATTATCTTATGCCGAAAAGAATATTCTGCGTGTGAATGCGGCGATGGGTATCTTGACCTGGCAAGAGTATAATTTACTTTTTGTGCAGCGGAAAAGTCTTCAGTCGTATGCCCTCTTTTTATTTCTATTTTCAAAACTATTGTTAAGGATGGTCTATAGTCTCACTTTTGTTAGACTAAGGTTATTTATAAAAAATCTTTTTAAGAAAGATGAGAATTGTCAGAGAGGTTCAGGTCATGTATCGCTTATGGAAGCATTAAGTATTTTGGCCTATAAGGAGCGTTTTGGAAACGGACTCTTTGTTAAAATGTTAAATGTGGTCTACACACTTAAAAACCAGTTTTCTTTTTTGAACTGGCAAAGGCTTGTCCATACAAATGCCTGCGGGGACTTTACCCTGATGTCAAAAGAGGATTGGTTTGCCTTAAAAGCCTACCCAGAGTGGGAGATTTATTCATGGCATATTGATTCAGTTTTGCTTTATCAGGCTTATCATTCCGATATAAAGATGGAAAATTTGAACTTTAAGTATCCTATCTATCATATTGAGCATGGAAAAGGATCGGGCTTTACTCCTGAATATGCAAATCTTCTTTTTCAACGTTTAGATGATAAGGGTATAGGTTATTTCAACGATAAGGATTTAGAAAAAATCCTTTTTGATCAATATCAGCAATCTAAAAATCACATGACTATTTCATACAATAACGATAGTTGGGGCGCCTTCGGTGAGGTTTTTTCTGAAAATACGCCAACTGTAGAGCTTAAAAAAGCCTCTGCTTAAGGTCAAAATAAAGGTTTAAAAAGATGTTTCAGCTTTCAAAAATGGTGAGTTTTTTCTCGGTGCCAAAGGCCTTCAAGGGTCATATTGATGTGATTCAGCAAAACGCAATCCGAAGCTGGTTACAGATTTTACCGCCTGAGAATATTTTTCTGATGGGGGATGATGAGGGCGTTTCTGACATTGCAAAGGCTTATCAATTGCAGTATATGGCAAATTTAAAGTCGCATGAAACTTACCCTGTGCCGCTTTTAAGTGATATTTTCAAAAGAGCTGTTGAGGCTTGTCAAACGCCTTATCTATGTTACATCAATACAGACATCATTCTCATGGATGATTTTGTGCGTGGTGTGGAAGCTGTATTGTCTCAAAAGCAAAATGTGATGATGGTGAGCAGTCGATATAACATGGACATAACGCAGCCGATAACAGATATGTCTAGAGAAGTTCTATCTCAATTGAGGACAGAGGCCTTGACAACGGGCGATATGTATCCTGCAGGCGGCACTGATTTCTTTTTAGCGCCAAAGTCACTTTTTTCAAACATACCAGCTTTTTTATTAGGGCGCGGTTATTGGGATAATTGGCTCATGTATTGGGCAAAAAAGAGCGGTGCAGCAGTTGTTGATACAACAGCGGATATTGTTGCGATTCATCAGAATCACGATTATAGCCATATTGAGGGGATTGTTGCAGATAGGAACTCTTTAGAGGTCGTTTTAAAAGCTGAGCAGGGCGAATATAATTTTAAAATTGCAGGTGGTAAGAAGACAATTCTGACAAATTATGATGCGAATTATATACTTAAGAACAATGTTCTGTATTCGTTCATAAATATAATGTACTGGTATCGCCCTATTAAAGCCATTTTGAGAAGATTACTGTAATTATTTATTAATTATGGTGTTTTTATTGTTGACAAGAAATTGAGATCCTGTTAATTCTTAAGGTGCCCTTTATGGTATGGGCAATGACTCTCCAAATTTAAAGGCCGCCTTCTCTCCAGTTGCGGCCTTTTTTTGTTGTGCTATAATAGTTTTTCCCGTAGTCTGATGTTATGATCGAGTCTATAACAGTCATAAGGAGGAATGATGAGTCACATTGTTAGGGTTTCTGAGGTTGAAAATTATATAAGAAAATCAGCAAGCGCTGCCTTTCAAGGATTTTTTGTGGATGCGATATTGCCAGCTTCACATCCCAGAGCAATGCCAGGGTATATTACTTTTGGGACAGTTGATGCAGATTCTAATGGTAACTATCTTGAGTATGCGAGTCGCTCAACCTTGCAAGGTACATATTATTTAGGATACTTGGGGGAATATCCAGGATGTGGGCATTTGGTGATGTTTAATGCACATGGTGACTATTGGGTATCAAAAGTCAAATTCCTAGGTGACACTATTCATTCTTTTGAAAATGGTGTTTTAGTCATTTTAGGACCTCATGGAACGGGGCCTGGTCAATTTGATCTGTATGGCTCTTTAAATTGGCCGATAAAAATCATAGTCGAGTATTAATGTTTAAAAAGGCCTGTTGGATGAAAATCTTCCTCATATCGATGATGGAGGATTTCTCGCTTTTTGACCTACCCTTTAATCTCTTCCCACACGTCTTTCATTTTTTCAAAAAAACCATGTGATTTGGGGCTGGATTTGCTGGGGGCATTGCCTTCTAATTCTGCAAATTTGGTCATGATTTCTTTTTGTTCCTTTGTTAAATTCACAGGCGTTTCAACCTGCAATTCAACATAGAGATCGCCAAAGACAGAACGCCTTAGAACAGACATCCCTTTTTCTTTCATACGAATCTGATGGCCACTTTGGGTCCCAGCGGGGATTGTGACTTCTGCTTTTGTGCCTGCAATGGTTGGAATCTCAATTGTGCCGCCAAGGATCGCTGTTGTCATCGGAATTGGAACACGGCAATGGAGGTTTGAACCTTCGCGTTCAAAGAATTTATGCTGTTTGATCGATAAGAAAATATAGAGATCACCATTAGACCCTCCGCCTGTGCCAGGCTCTCCTTCACCTGAAAGCCGGATGCGGCTTCCATCTTCAACGCCAGCTGGGATATTGACCTGGAGCATTTTTTCTTTTTGAACTTTCCCATTACCCTTACAGCTTTTGCATGGGTTTTTGATAATCTGGCCTTGGCCGTGACAAGTCGGACAGGTTCTCTCAATTGTGAAAAATCCTTGCTGAGCACGGACTTTACCATGGCCTGCACACATAGAACAATTGGTTGGTTTGGTGCCCTTTTCAGCGCCTGAGCCTGAACAGTCAGAACAGATTGCAATTGCAGGGACCTGGATCTTTTTTTGAAGGCCCTGATAGGCTTCTTCTAAAGTGATTTGAAGGTCATATCTGAAGTCTTGACCTGCTGAACCGCGGCCTTTGCCTCTGGCGCCGCCGCCCATAAAATCGCCGAACATTTCATCAAAAATATCAGCAAAGCCACCCATGCCTCCAAAACCATCAAAGCCACCTCTACCGCCGCCCATGCCGCCATGTTCAAAAGCAGAATGGCCAAAGCGATCGTAGGCTGCTTTTTTCTGCTCGTCCTTTAAAACGTCATAGGCTTCGTTGACTTCTTTGAACTTATGTTCAGCCTCTTTATTGTCTGGATTGCGATCGGGGTGAAATTCCATGGCTTTTTTGCGATAGGCCTTTTTGAGGTCCTCGGGAGACGCATCGCGTGAAACGCCTAAAATGTCATAATAATCTGCTTTAGCCATGGGGGTATCCTGAATTCATATTATAAAATGCAAAAGGAGAGGCCATTTTCTGGCCTCTCGTATTTTGTGTCGTTAGAAAGTTAAGATGCTTTCTTATCATCATCAACTTCTTCAAAGTCTGCATCAACAACGGTTTCATCAGCTTTGCTAGCTTCTTCAGCGCCGCCATCAGTACTGCTTGCAGCTTCTTTTTGCTGTGCTTCATACATGGCTTGCCCGATTTTCATTGAAGATTGAGCCAGAGAATCTGTCTTTTCTTTAATGGTATCAACATCATCGCTTTCCATTGCAGTTTGAAGCTCTTTAATCGCTGCTTCAACAGTCGTTTTTTCAGCAGGATCGACTTTATCACCGAGTTCTTTGATTGATTTTTCAGTGCTGTGGATGAGGCCTTCTGCGTGGTTTTTAGCTTCAACAAGAGCTTTACGCTTTTTGTCTTCTTCTGCATGGCTTTCAGCATCCTTGACCATTTTTTCAATATCGGCATCATTGAGGCCGCCAGAAGCTTGAATTTTAATCTGTTGCTCTTTACCTGTTGCTTTGTCTTTAGCTGACACATTGACAATACCATTGGCATCGATGTCGAATGTGACTTCAATTTGTGGCATGCCACGTGGCGCAGGTGGAATACCCAAGAGATCAAACTGTCCAAGCAATTTATTGTCAGCAGCCATTTCACGCTCACCTTGGAATACACGGATTGTCACAGCCGTTTGTCCATCTTCAGCGGTTGAGAAGACTTGACTTTTCTTTGTTGGAATGGTTGTGTTGCGCTCAATCAGTCTTGTGAAAACGCCGCCTAATGTTTCAAGACCGAGTGATAATGGTGTCACATCGAGGAGAAGAATGTCTTTTACATCGCCTCTCAGAACGCCAGCTTGAATCGCTGCACCGAGTGCAACAACTTCGTCAGGGTTCACGCCGCGGTGTGGTTCTTTACCAAAGAATTCTTTCACCGTTTCGATGACTTTAGGCATACGAGTCATACCACCAACAAGAATCACTTCCCCAATTTCAGAGGCTTTGAGGCCTGCATCTTTGAGAGCTGCTTGGCATGGGCCAATTGTTCTTTTGATGAGATCTTCAACGATTGTTTCAAGTTTTGCTCTGGTGAGTTTCACGTTCAAGTGCTTTGGACCTGATTGATCAGCTGTAATGAACGGAAGGTTCACGTCTGTTTGCATTGAGGAAGAAAGTTCAATCTTTGCTTTTTCCGCTGCTTCTTTAAGACGTTGCAGAGCCAATTTATCTTGTTTAAGATCAATACCTTGTTCTTTTTTGAATTCATCAGCAAGATATTCAATGATTTTTGCATCAAAGTCTTCACCACCAAGGAATGTATCACCATTTGTTGATTTGACTTCAAAAACGCCATCGCCAATTTCAAGAACAGAAATATCGAATGTACCACCACCTAAGTCAAAAACTGCAATGATACCAGCTTGTTTTTTATCAAAACCATAAGCAAGAGATGCTGCTGTTGGTTCGTTGATGATACGAAGTACTTCAAGACCAGCAATTTTACCAGCATCTTTTGTTGCTTGTCTTTGGCTGTCGTTGAAGTAAGCAGGCACTGTGATCACAGCTTGAGTGACTTCTTCGCCCAGATAATTTTCAGCTGTTTCTTTCATTTTTTGGAGGATGAAAGCACTCACTTGGCTTGGACTATAGTCTTTTCCATCAATCTCAACCCAAGCATCACCATTTGGGCCTTTGACAATTTTGTAAGGAACAAGATCTTTATCTTTTGTTGTGATTGGATCATCAAAACGACGTCCGATCAAACGTTTGATTGCAAACAATGTATTTGATGGGTTTGTAACCGCTTGTCTTTTTGCAGGTTGGCCAACAAGGCGCTCACCGCCATTTGTGAAAGCAACCATAGATGGTGTTGTGTTCGCACCTTCCGTATTTGGGATCACTTTTGCATCTTTGCCTTCCATGATGGCAACGCAAGAGTTTGTGGTTCCAAGATCGATACCGATAACACGGCCTTTGTTTGGTTTGGCTGATTCGCTCATTTTCGTCCTCATTCTATTTTGTATTAAATTAATTGGTTTGGGTTGATGAAAACCCTTTAATGGGTCATATAGGTATCCATTTCAACAATGCAAGGGTTTTTGATAAAAATAATTTGAATTATTTCCCTTGTCCTTTTGAAATACCCACCATGGCTTCACGTAAAAGCCTGTCATCAATGACATAGCCTTTTTGTAGAACTTGTGTGATTGTACCTGCTGGCTCAGCACTCTGTTCATCTTCAAAAACCACTTGATGAAAGTGTGGATTAAATTTTTCGCCAATTGAACTCACTTCTTTGATGTTCATTTTTTCAAAAGCACCAATTAATTGGTTTAGGGTTGCTTCAACACCGACATATAGGTTATTAAGAGCTGGATCTTCCTGACGCGCACCTTCTGGAATGCTATCAAGGGCTCTTCCTAAATTATCAGAGACAGATAGAAGTTCTTTCGCAAATTTGCTGATGCCGTATTTGAGAGCATCTTCTTTTTCTTTCGCTGCACGCTTTTTGATATTTTCGACTTCAGCGAAAGAACGCAGGAGCTGGTCATTCAAATCTGCAATCTTGGTTTGATATTCAGTCATTTGAGCCAAATGCATCGGCTCAATTGTTTCAGGTGCTGTATGTTCTTGATTGTCAGCATCGTCTGGTGGGCTGATATCTTGAACTTCTGTATTCATGTTTTCTTCGCTCATCATGATCCTCTTTATTCGTGTAAATTAGCGTGTGAGTTATATATAGGAACCTCTTTTTAAATCGTCTAGGGGGGAGATTGAATTTTTTGTTTAAAAACACCTGGGCTTGATGTAAGTTATGGTTTTTACGATTGAGAGGTAAAAATGGCTCAACTTTCTGTTCAACAAAATAACAGAACATCTGTTTATTTAGGGGAAGGGCTTGTCAATTCATCTAAATGGTGGTCACAGATTGATGGAGCGTCTATTGTTTCTCGATATAAACATTTTTTAGAATTGCCTGATCTTGCTCCGTATCTTGTAAAAGAGCGTTGTTTCTACGTAGGGAGTTGGTTTCGTTTTGATGACAAAATGCGTCACAAATATTTTGTGCTTATCAATCAGGCCCAATCAGACGAGGTTCTTAAGGCCAAGTATATTGCGATTGTGGATGAAATTGAATCATTTTATCAGGACTATCTTGTTAAATCCTCATGGGTGCAAGGGGCTTGGGTAGAGCGAAAAGAGAATGACACCGCAGAGGGTCGTAATCTCTTCTTCCAGAAATTATTTGATGCCTTATTGTCTGAGGCTGAGCATGAACACCAAATGCCTGTGGATATTGAATCTTTGGCTCATCGCCTGCAAGAGGTCAGGCTTTCAATTCAGCGTGTCAATGCAAGTAAGAAGCAAAAGGCAACACTTTTTCTGAATCATGCTTTTGATCGACTCTATACATTATGGGAAAGATTGAAAAAGAGTGGTTATGGATCAGGTTCAATTTGTGATCGAGAGGATTCTCATTTACAAAAAGCAGTTGCAAATGATAGAAGCTCGTTAGTTGCCTTGCCAGGCATGGTTGGGAAGTGGAAGAATTTAAGCAATCTTGGATTGTTTAGTTTAAGCCTTACAACACTTCCTGTGTCTTTTGCTAAATCATTTCCAAGGCTTGAAAGATTAAATATGTCACATGGACTTTTTACAAATCCTGTGATCTCAGTTGTTGCCCAACTGGTTGGACTGAAGTATTTAGAATTAGAAAACAATCCATATATCACTGAGGTGCCTGCAGAGATTGGACAGCTTGTGAATCTGAAAGGCCTAAAGCTTGGGAATACATCAATTCAGACATTACCTGTTGAGATTGAAAAATTGACCCATTTAGAGTACTTATCCCTTGAAATGAGGCCTCAAAGAGCGGAGCCATTTCAATTGCCAGAAGCGGTCGGAAAGCTTACAAGTTTGAAAAAGCTAAATTTAGAAGGCCTGTCACTCACAACATTACCTGTATCGATGGCAGATTTGTCAAAATTAGAGCGCATGAATTTAAGCTATAATCGGTTGCAGGCACTACCATCTTGGATTCAAAATTGGCAGAAACTGAAGAGTCTGACTTTATGCGGCAATGAGACGCTTGAATCTTTGCCGCAGGAGATTACGGCTTTGCAGAGTCTTACAAACTTTATCATGGCTGGAAAAGTCAACGTCTATTTCTTTGAGAAAGAGGATGAGAAGGCTTGGATTAAAGGTGTTGGACACCGTTTTCAAGAAGCAAGTCAGATTGAATTTTTACAAGAATGGGATAAAAATACCTGGTGATCAATGAAGCGTTACCAGATTCTCTTCTAGGAAGAGAGCTTCATCTTGTGCGGTTTCAAAATCACCCCCTCTTTCGCGCAATGACATAATTTGTGAGAGCCATGAGTAAACAAGCAACGGCGATGCCGGTATAGATCTGGAAGTAGGAATCAACGGTTTGACCATCTAGATTTAGATCTTGCGTTGTCATTTTCCCAAGCAAGATCGCAAAAAAGAATCCTGATGAAGTCGTGAGGTTTTGCAAAGATAAATAAAGGCCTTTGAGTCGCTTGGGTGAGTGCTTTGTGATAACAGCGCCGATCACAGGCATGCACATGACTTCTCCAATTGCTAAAAAAGTAAAGCCAAGAACAAGGAGATGGGTCGGCCCAAAGCCTTGCGATAAAACAATGTTCGCCATGCTTGAGAAAAAGATATAGGCAATCCCCAGAAAGAAAAAACCAAAGGCGATCTTTATAAAAATATTTGCATTGATCCCTGCCATTTTTGGACGAGCTAATAGGTTGGCGATCAAAGGACCGAAGAGAACAACCATAAAAGGTGAGATACTCTGGTAGATATTTGCAGGTAATTCATGGCCAAAAAAGTGCCGATCGATATGCTCCATGATGAAAAAATTCAGAGAACTGCTATGCTGTTCATAAAAACTCATGAACAGAAAAAGGAAAAGAATCATCAGATTGATGATTGAAAGCCCCTTCTTGTGGTCCTTTGAAGCGATGACGTTCATATAGATCAAAAAGACAATAAGGCCAACTGTTACCAAGCCATATAAATAATTATAGAGCTCTTCATGAGTCAAGAAAAAAAGAGCTATCAAACACCCAAACGCCATCAGTAACAGGCTTAACCCTGTTTTCAGGGTGCCTGCATGCTCTCGCTTTTCAACAAAAATGGAAAGGCCATAGACGGAGATCATGACTGCGCCAATCGCATATAGACCTCCAATGAAAATAAGAGCGCCTGTCCAGTGAAAATAAAGAGAGATAAAACCTGTGATGAGTGGAGACAAAAAAGATCCAACATTCGCATAGGTGTAAAGTGTTCTAAAATGGTGATTGCGTTTTGATTCGGCTTGAGTGTCACAATATTCTCCCAAAAGGATCGGAACAATAATCCTGAAAAAAGAGGATCCAAAAATCAGGATGCTCATGCCAAAAAAATGGATGAGGGATTTCTCAGACAAAAAAAGCAAAAATCCTAAAGGCATCACATAAAACCCGATCTTGTAGAGCAGAATAGGATGACGGGCTTTATCAATGATAAAGGCACAGAAAGGCGTTAGAAGGAAAATCAAGCCATAGAAAAGGCCGAAGAGGGTATAGACATCTAAGTCATCAAGACCTTTTGTTTGGATAAAATAGAAGACAAAAAAACTTTGTAACCCAAAATAACCAGATCGCTCAAGCAGGTTCAGAAAAGACAAGATCGTTGTATTTTGTTGAAATAAAGTCATTTTTTAGTTCCATGATATGAATTGATTCTTCCAGTTCTACTGAATATTTTCCAGATTGCAAGCTTTTAAAATGATTGACTATAAAATGATTCTTTTCTGGTAAAAAAGTCTTGATTTGTATAACATAGTGTATGAAATCATATGAATCAAATATATAGGATATTAAATGGCCATGGTACAAGAACAGAGCATAGAGCGCCCCTCAGGCAGAAAATCATCAGAGATGAGAAAGGTTATCCTTGAGCCTCATTGTTCGCGCTATGCGGAAGGCTCATGCCTTGTTCAGTTCGGCGAAACAAAAGTGATCTGTACAGCAACGCTTGAAGAAAAAGTGCCATCCTTTTTAAAAGGGACAGGCGGTGGTTGGATCACAGCAGAATATGGTATGCTCCCACGTGCAACACATACAAGAATGGATCGCGAAGCTGCAAAAGGTAAACAATCAGGCAGAACACAAGAGATTCAGCGCCTGATTGGCAGAAGTTTACGCTCGATTATCGATCTCTCTCTTTTGGGCGAGCGGACTATTAAAATAGATTGTGACGTGATTCAAGCAGATGGCGGAACGCGCACAGCATCTATTACAGGCGCCTATGTGGCTTTGCATCACGCTTTACAAAGATTGGTGGCAAGAAAATTATTGAAATCAATTCCTTTGATCGATTCAGTTGCAGCGGTTTCTTGCGGGATTTATCAGAGCGTACCTGTTCTTGATTTGGATTATGATGAAGATTCAGCAGCTCAAACAGACGCAAATTTTGTGATCACCGGCAAGGGAGGGTTGGTTGAAATTCAAGCAACAGCAGAGGAAAGGCCCTTTGCGGATGCTGATTTTGCAGCGATGCTTTCGCTCGCAAAACAAGGGATTTCAGAGCTGACAGCTTTGCAAAATGAGGCCATTAAAGTCAAGAGGAGCGCATGATCCGAAAATTCACGACAGATACATTGGTTGTTGCCACGCATAACAGAGGCAAGTTAGTGGAGCTTAATGAGCTTTTATCTCCTTATGTCAAGCATTTGAAATGCGCCGCTGATTATCAATTGTCAGCGCCGGCTGAAACAGGCCATACCTTTCGTGAAAATGCACTGATTAAAGCAAGATATGTTGCAGAGAGAACAGATTTACCAGCTCTTGCTGATGATAGCGGTCTTTCTATTCCCATTTTAGGAGGCAAGCCTGGGATTTACTCTGCGGATTGGATGCTGGGTCCCAAGGGTGCTGAAGGTGCGTTTGAGATGATCAAAGAAATGATTCAGGCTATTCCCTTTAATGAGCCGATTTCTGCATCGTTTCATGCGGCCATGGTCCTTTATTGGCCAGATGGACGATATGAAATTACGGAAGCAGTTTGCCCTGGTTATATCTCATATCCACCAAGGGGGCAAAATGGTCATGGATATGATCCGATTTTTGTACCGCGCGGCTCTCAAAAAACATTTGCAGAAATGACTTTGGCTGAAAAGCAGCAGTTTTCTCACAGGGGAAAGGCGCTTAGATCTCTTATCAGCATGTGTTTTGATCCAGATAGTTCTTATCAAACACCTGATGATCAAGATCGCATTGAATTGCCTCAGACATTAAATGATGATGACAGTCTCTATGATCGCGATGATCGGCATTGGGATGAAGACCACCCTGAAGACCAAGATGAGTAAGATGAAGCGTCCCTTAGGAGTCTATGTTCATTGGCCATTTTGCAAATCAAAATGTCCTTATTGTGATTTTAATAGTCATGTGCGCGAGCAGATCGATGTATCAGCTTGGAAAAATGCCTATCTCACTGAGCTTCGCTCTTATAAAGTCTTATTGAAAGATGAGCCTTTCGAGGTGAAATCGATCTTCTTTGGGGGCGGAACACCTTCGCTCATGCCTGTTGATCTGGTTGCCTTGGTCATTGATGAAATTCAAAAGCTTTGGTCTACCTCAAAGTCATTAGAAATTACGCTTGAGGCCAATCCCACCTCTGTTGAAATTGAGAAATTCAAAGGCCTTGCAAAGGCGGGCGTGAATCGTGTTTCCATTGGTGTTCAGAGTTTTAGGCAGGAAGATTTGACTTTTTTAGGCCGAGAACATTCAGCAGATGAGGCCAAAAGAGCTATCGAGGCTGCAAAATCTTGTTTTGGTAGATTCTCATTCGATCTGATTTATGCAAGACCGAATCAAACGCTAGAGTCTTGGCGCGCGGAACTTGAAGAGGCTCTGACTTTTGATCCATCACATATTTCGCTCTATCAATTGACAATTGAAAAGGGAACAGCCTTTTATACAGCCTATCAGCAGAATAAATTCGAATTGCCCTCGCCAGATCTGAGTGCTGATCTTTATGACATGACGGGTGCAATTTTGGGTCAGCGAGGCCTGTCTCGTTACGAGGTTTCAAATTATGCAAGAGCAGGGCATGAATCGCAGCACAATCTGATCTATTGGCGTTATCAGGATTACATTGGCATTGGCCCCGGCGCTCATGGACGTTGTTTTTTCCAAGGAGAGAGACGCGCCATCCAAAATCACAGAGCGCCTGAGATTTATTTAGAGCGCGTGGCTGCTCAAAAGACAGGCATGACGAAGGAAACCATTCTGACGCATGATGAAGTCTATCTTGAAATGATGATGATGGGTTTAAGACTTGCTGAGGGTATTGAACTCTCACGCATCAAAGAGCTGACAGGTAAAGGTCTTCATGAATGGACGTCAGAACCGCAATTGGTTGCTTTGATCGAAGGTGGTTTTTTAAAACGGACGGAATCAAGGCTTGTTCCGACTGACCAGGGTTTGTTGTTATTGAATCAGGTGCTAGAAAGATTAACTCAGGTATGAGTGGAGTAGTTCGGGCGCATAATCTTGTTTTCTAGATTATTCGCCCATTTTTAAGAAGTGCATTTTGGGCGCATAATCTTGTTTTCTGGATTATGCGCCCATTTTTCTTGACTTAAAGTGGGCGTATAATCTAGAATGTATTTAATGCAGATAAGACTAATGGAGTCTATAATGGAAAACATACTTTTTATTGGACGCAAGGAAGAGCTTAAAGACCTTACGCGACTGTTTAAAAAAAACACATCGAGCCTTGTTGTTATTCAAGGAAGAAGACGTATCGGAAAGAGTCGTTTGGTTGAAGAATTTGGAAAAAATTATCGTTTTTTCCAGTTTTCTGGCATACCTCCAGCTTCAACAACAACGGAACAATCTCAACGGGATGAAATTATGGAGCAATTTTGTTCAATAACTGGTTTTCCAAACGTGCAGGTAGATGATTGGAGTAAATTTTTTGCTCTTTTGGCCAGAGAAACGCAACAAGGAAAAGTTATCATTCTATTGGATGAAATTTCTTGGATGGGTTCGAAAGATCCAGATTTTTTAGGGAAATTAAAAAATGCATGGGATTTGTATTTAAAGAAAAATCCCGAACTGATTCTTGTGCTTTGTGGATCTATTTCGACATGGATTGAAGAAAATATCCTGAGCAGTACCGGATTCATGGGGCGTATTTCAATGGTTATAAATCTTAAGGAGCTCACGCTCCCTGAATGTTTCCAATTCTTGACACAAACAGGACGAGATTTTGAACAGAAGAACAGGATGATTTCTGATGCTGAGATGTTTAAGATTTTATCGATTACAGGAGGTGTCCCGCGATATCTGGAAGAGGTCCAAATGGATCTTCCAGCTACAGAGAATATAAAGCGGCTTTGTTTTTCAGCAAAAGGGATTCTATTTCGTGAATTCAATGATATTTTTTCTGATCTTTTTACAAAGAAAAGTGAGTTTTATAAACAAATTGTGGGCCTACTTGTCGATGGTGTTTGTGAGTATAATGACATTTGTGACAAGATGCAGCTTCCGAGAAATGGGCACGTGAGTGGTTATTTGGATGATCTGATCAAATCTGGTTTTATTACACGGGATTATACATGGCACCTTTCTTCTGGGGAGTCGTCTCGTTTAAGTCATTACCGGTTGAGTGATAATTATTTGCGATTTTACATGAAGTATGTGGATCCAAATCACGATAAAATCATAAGTGGAAAATTTGAAGGTCAGTCTTTAACAGGATTGCCAGGCTGGGATTCAATCATGGGTCTGCAATTTGAGAATCTTGTTCTCAATAACAGGCGCTTTATTTGGGAGGCTCTTCATTTATACCCTCAAGATATTCAGTCAGACAATCCATTCTTTCAAAGAAAGACAAGGACAACTGCGGGTTGTCAGATTGATTATTTGATCCAGAGCAACTTTAATATATTATACGTCTGCGAAATTAAATTCAGTAAGAATGCAATAGGAGCAAGTGTGATCCGAGAGGTGCAAGCCAAAATTGATCGCCTGAATATGCCGAAAGGTTTTTCTTGCATTCCCATTTTGATTCATGTCAATGGCGTTAAAGATTCAGTTATTGAGAGTAGATTTTTTAAAACGATTATCGATTTTGGTGGATTCCTTAAAAAATGATTTGATTAATTCGCTCAACTCATTCTTCTCTTTTATGATTCTAAGTGCTCTGATTGCACTTTGCTCACCTTGGGCTGCAGCCAGTTCATAATAATGTTTGGCCTGTTTTAAGTCTCTTTCAACGCCCTCACCGCTTATATAAATCAAGCCAAAATTTGTCTGAGCACCTGAATGGCCTAATTTTGCAGCTCGTGTAAAGTGCATAATCGCTTTGAGGAGGTTCTTTTTAACCCCGTATCCATTGGCATAAGCAAGGCCTAAAGTATAGATAAGATCTGGATTTCTGCCATTATCATATTTTTTAAAGAATAGGGTTGCACATCCCAGCATATTTAGAGCGACAGACCTATTTTCAAAATAAATACCGCCAGTCGCCTCAGCCGCTGCTGTGAGTTCAGCATGTGTCATTGCACGAGGGCCATCGGACTTTGTTTCTTTGACTTTATGCTCTCCATCTTGTGGCCTATGGTACTTGTCTGCATTTTCAGTTTTTATATATGAGATGTTACCTGACATGTGTGCTCCTCTTTTTAATAATATGAGATGATGTAAAAGAAGGATACCGTCACTCAGAGGGCCTGAAGGGCCCGTGGAGTCTCTGCAATATCACAACAAGAATTGCGTTAATTTGTTGATTTAATGAGATTCCACGTCACCCCTTGTGGGGGTGACTCTGAATGACGCTTCTTAATATGTTAGCTGAACTCTATTTGCAGACGTCTCACAGATAATCATGTTTCTAAACAGAAAAAGAGACCTTGTCAAGTTTTCCGTTCATGCAATCCGCCAGTGACAAACTCCTCAGAAGCACTTGGATGAAGGGGCATGGTCGCCTCAAAATCATGCCATGTTGCACCGCACGTCATGGCGATGGAAAGAGACTGCACAATCTCAGGCGCATCAACGCCAATCATGTGAATACCTAACACAATGTCTGAGTCCCGATCAACAAGAACTTTCATGTAAGTCCGATCCATCTTGCCGGAGAGTGTGTTTTTCATGGGCCTAAATTCTGTTTCAAGAACTTTGTACTTGAGTCCTCGTTCTGTTGCTTTATGTTCAGAGAGGCCACAGCTTGATAAAGGCGGTGTCGTGAAAACGGCAATCGGTGTCAGATCATAATTGAGACCGATGGTCTTTGGGTTGGGATTGAAGAAATTTTCTGCAAAAGTGCGGCCTTGTCTGATCGCAATCGGTGTGAGAGCAAGCCGATCTGTCACATCTCCCACAGCGTAAATGGAAGGAACATTTGTTTGCAGATGATCATCAATGAGGATTTCATTCTTGGAGCCTTGTTTTATACCCAAAGCCTCAAGTCCGAGATCCTTGGTGTTCGGAAGGCGCCCCGTTGCAGCCATGACCAGATCCGTTTTATGATCGCCCCTATTGGTTTTAATGATGAAGTGCGATGCCTCTTTTTGGATTGCTTCTGGTTTTGTTTCAGTGAGAATTCGAATGCCCTTGGCTTCCATACGATCTTGCAGATGCGTCCGCAGATCTTCATCAAAGCCTCTGAGAATTTTGTCTTTGCGAATCATCAGCGTCACATCTCGGCCGACACCTTTCAGGATGGAGGCAAATTCAAGCGCGATATAGCCACCACCGATGATGGTGATATGTTGAGGAATATGGCTCATCTCAAAAAGATCGTTTGAGGTGATACAAAGGTCTTTGCCAGGAATGTTTGGTAATTCAGGTGAAGCGCCCGTTGCAATCAAAATTTTTCGAGCACTGTATGTTTTCTCGCCCACTTTAACATGGTGCGGATCAATGATCTGACCACGGCCAATGATGAGTTCTACGCCGCCTTTTTCAAGCATGGAAATATAGACCTTATTGAGCCTATCAATTTCGATATCTTTTTGAGCATGCAGTTTTGTCCAGTCATGTTGTGGTGCTTCATCAGACCAACCGTAACCCATGGCATCTTTGAAATGATCCGCATATTCAGAGGCATAAACATATAACTTTTTTGGAATGCAACCGCGGATCACACAGGTGCCGCCAACGCGATCGTCTTCACAGATGGCAACTTTTGCACCATGAAGAGCAGCACGCCTTGAGGCTGCAACACCGCCGGAGCCAGCGCCAATCACAAAGAGATCATAGTCAAATGAGTGAGACATAGGAAAGCCTTTCTTTTAGCGAGTTGTCATTCAGAGCAACCCTTAAAGGGTTGCGTGGAATCTCAGCGATCTAACAACAAAATACAAAGCTTATTAAGAGATTGCAGAGACTCCATCAGCCTACGCCGAGGCTTCGGCCTGACAGGCGGGCTCCAGGAGGAGCCCTCTGAGTGACGACTCTTTGAATTGAGAGGATTGCCATTCAACTCTGTTGAGTTTAGTGGTCGAATCCACCCATACTGAGATACTTGATTTCAAGATATTCGTCAATGCCATATTTTGAGCCTTCTCTACCAATGCCGGATTCTTTGACGCCTCCAAAGGGGGCCATCTCGGTTGAAACAAGGCCTGTGTTGATGCCAACCATCCCATATTCCAATTTTTCAGCGACCTTAAAAACGCGCTTGATATTTTGGCTATAGAAATAAGAGGCAAGGCCATAGTTGGTATTATTTGATCTTGCGATGACTTCATCATCCGTTTTGAATTTATAAAAGGATGACACAGGGCCAAAAATTTCGTTGCAAGACATATCCATTGTATCATCGACATCTGTTAGCAGCGTCGGCTGAAAGAAGAGTGGACCTTCAGGGCTGCGCTCACCGCCATGGATGATCTTGGCACCTTTGCTAACGGCATCTTTAAGGAGCGATTCAACTTTTTCAACACCCTTTTCATTGATCAGAGGACCGATTTTGACTGTCTCAATCTGACCATTGCCGATTTGCAATTTTTTTGTTTCAGCCAAGAATTTTTCAACGAAGGCATTATAGACAGATTCTTGCACAAAGATACGATTGGCGCAGACGCATGTCTGTCCCATATTGCGATATTTGCAACTTAAAAGGCCAATGACCGCTTGATCAAGATCGGCATCATCAAAGACAATAAAAGGTGCGTTGCCGCCGAGCTCGAGTGAGATTTTTTGGACATGAGCTGCTGATTGAGCCATTAAAAGCTTGCCAACAGCAGTTGATCCTGTGAATGAGATTTTACGAACGGTCTCATGGCTTGTGAGGACTTTGCCAATTTCGACTGCATTGCCAGTGATGATATTGAAAACCCCTTTGGGAAATCCAGCTCTCTCAGCGAGCTCAGCAAGTGCAAGAGCTGAATAAGGCGTGAATTCTGATGGCTTGATGATAACAGGGCAACCAGCTGCAAGAGCAGGAGATGCTTTGCGTGTGATCATGGCATGAGGGAAGTTCCAAGGCGTGATTGCACCCACGACACCTACAGGCTGTTTAATGACTAAAAAGCGCTTATCAACCATATTCGATGGAATGATATCACCATAGACGCGTTTGGCCTCTTCTGCATAAAATTCCACAAAGGCCGCGCCGTAATGAATTTCACCGCGTGATTCAGCGAGTGGTTTGCCTTGCTCAATGGTCATGATGAGCGCAAGTTCTTCAAGATGCTCATTGATCAGATCAAACCATTTACGCAGGATCTTTGATCTTTCTTTAGCAGGCAGAGCTGCCCAAGCAGGAAAAGCCTTTTCAGCAGCTTCAATAGCTTTTGTGGTCTCGGCTGCGCCCATATTGGGGATTGTCCCGATGTCAAGACCCGTTGCGGGATCTGAGACAGTAATCGTTGCGCCAGAATCAGCATCGCGCCAAGTTCCGTTGAGATAGGCTTTGGTTCTAAAAAGGGAAAGATCTGTTATTTTTTTCATGTGTTAGGACTCTGTTGTAAATAAGAAAAAGGGCCTGTTTTCAGGCCCTTTTGATGTTTGCTTATTTAAGCGGCAGCATCAACAAGGTCTGAGAACTTATTGAGAAGGTAATTTAGGTTATCTTCGCCCATTCCTTCGTATTGTGTCAAGATTCTTTCAATCATTCGGCGACGGAAGCGGATTTGATCATTCTCTCCGCCATCATAATCGGTTTCTTTCCGGACATTAACAGCGACAACAAAAGCTGGGATTAGATTTTCAGGGATTCTTGACTTGCGAAGAAGTGTTTCGAGGGTCGATTTTCCTGTATCGTAAATGAGAATTTTTGCGTTATAGAGCGGGACTTGGCCTAAAAGAGCAATGGCATGTTCAAAGAAATTGATATCCCCTAGACAGATGGCTCTTAGAATGATGGAAGGTGTGAGTCTGCCTTGCTGAGCCATTGATCGAACCAATGATTCCATGTTCTCTGCGGCTGCAATGCTTGTGATGCGGCTAATGGTTTCTTTTTCACGTGTTGCATCAACCAATTCACTGGCGCTTTCCACTGACAGGTTTGATAGTTTCGTGAGCTGCGTTTTCAAATGATCAGACACAAGATGCATCAATTTTTCTTGGATGACAGGGGAGAGTTTCCGTTTGGTGATCAGACCCTCATGGATGCGTTCAGATTTTGGGAATTTTTCAATAACGCGACTATAGTTTTGCTCTTGAATATCTGCGCCAGGGTTGCTGACAAGTTCAACAACGACATCTTCATTGTTTGTTTCGATAAGAGCGCCTACAATGCGGTTTGAAACAACAGGCCTACGAGCCACTGCAATTTGTTTTTCGGCACTTCCTGTATCAATGATTGAGATGAGATCTTCATCTGTTAGAACAGAGGAGTATTCGATGATCGGTAAGGAAACATCAGCGATATCATTTGCAAGTTTGAGAGCGACATCTCGTGGGATTGTTCTTGAGGTTTTTAAATTATGAGCAAGAGCTTTTCTAATAATAACAGCTGTATCTTGTGCAAGATGTTCAATAATACTCACTGCTAATGTGCGCTCTGCATCACTCAGCTCTGGATTGTCAATTTGGGAGGCGACTTTTTCACCCAAGCTTGCTTTTGCAGAGTCTGACGGATCCTTTAAAAGGATCTGAACATCATCTACACTAAGCACTTTATTGTTTGTCATGATGGCCTCAACCTAATATGCATTGTTCTTTCAGTATAATGATTCAGGGTTAATATTTGATTTATTTATACCCAGTAGGGGTATGATTATGTTACTGTAGAGAACTCAGTTTACAAGCAAGAAAGAAGGAGCCGTAAGGTGAAGTTAAAAAAAATTCATTTTATTGTGCTCGTGGCTCTTCTTTTTTCTTTGTTATCAATTGTTTTTATTGGTATTTTTCATTTGTTGACTGTGCATAAAAGCGGTGAACTCACTTTAAAAGGTGAAAATATTTTTATGGCGAGGTGTGCATCTTGTCATTCTTTACAAAAGGATGAAAGGCGTGCAGGGCCAAGTCTTTATTTAATTTTAGGCAGAAAAGCAGCATCGATTTATCAGTTTCCTTACTCGAGGGCCATGCGGGAATCTGAAATTGTTTGGGATAGAGTCTCTGTGAAACAGTTTTTAAAAAATCCACGCCTGATGGTTCCCCAGAATCGCATGGCATTTGTTGGAATTGAAGATGAGCAAGAGATTGATGCCTTACTTGATTTTCTTGAGGAGAAAGCCAGATGACAACGGATAAAAAAGAGAGTGCAAAAAAACTCACAAGTCGCGTTTTAAAAACAAAAGTGAAAGCAGCTCATAAAAAGAAAGCTTCATCGCAACGTTGGATGCAAAGACATTTGAATGATCCTTATGTTGTAGAGGCTCAGAAAAAAGGCTATCGCTCTCGTGCAGCTTTTAAATTGCTTCAGCTTGATGAAAAGACACATCTTCTCAAGCCTGGAAAGCTGATCATTGATCTAGGATGTGCACCGGGTGGCTGGACTCAGATTGCAAGTCTTAAAGGTGCAAAAGTTGTTGGTATTGACCTTTTACCGATGGAGCCAATCAAAGGCGCAATTATCTATCAAGGTGATTTTACAGATCCTTTTTTACAACAAAGCATCATTGAATCTTGTGCGCGAAAAGTTGATGTGATTTTGAGTGATATGGCGCCAGACACAACAGGTCACAAGCAAACAGACCACTTACGGATTATGGCCTTACTAGAAAAGGTCGTTGCTTTTGCGATGAATATGCTTGCACCAGGTGGGTCTTTGATTATGAAAACATTCCAGGGTGGAACTGAGGAAACCTTGTTGAAAGATATCAAAAGATATTTTGAAAAGGTAAAGCACGTGAAACCAGCAGCCTCTCGTAAAGAATCAAATGAGATTTATTTGGTTGCGTTGAATTTTAAAGGCGTGCTTGAAGATTAAGCTTTTGCAGGTTCTGCTAATCAAAAAACGTGGGTGATATGCGTTGTCGTTTTGGTTCATTTTCTTCTATGGTTGAATTTTGCACATCTGGATCAATTTGTGTTGGTGTTTGGTTTATGAATTGAATCCGAGGTCTAGCGTTTAAAAGAGATTCTAGAGAGATGATTTTTTGTGTGAGCTCAGAAATAATTTTGCGCAATTGAGTGTTATCATAAAAAATGGTCTGATTGTGACGCATTAAACCAATGATTAAGGCCTCATATTCTTCATAACCTTTTGCTTGTGCGATAGGGATTGGTTGTGGTGTGTGATTAGGAGGTTGAGGAGGATGGGCATTTGGAAGTGGCCGCGGCATTGATAATGCTTGTATTTCTCTCAGGCAATGAAGAGAAAGAGCGTGACCATATGCCGCAGCTGATTTAAACCAATTTATTGCGACATCTCTATTTTTTTCGACTTTGCTCCCTCTCGTTATTTTAAAACCATGTAAATAACAATAGCCTATCAGATATTGGGCAGGTGGAAAATGGTCGTTGGCTGATTTTATCAATAAATTAAATGCTTCTTGGAGATCGTGATTATGTGTGCCAATCTTTTCTCTTGGAATATAATTCATGAGATCTTTCAGTAAAAATAAGGAGGCGCACCCCTTTAAGTAGTCATAAAATCCTCTGATATGATTGATAATATCAGCGAGCTCGGTTTGATGAGCAAGAGAAAGATAAACAACCGGTCTTGAAAAAAGAGATGTGTAGTTGATAGTGAGATTTTCTCGCGTAAAATCAATTCTGAGATTTGGCTGAAAGCGCAATTTTTGCAAAGGAATATTGATTCCAATGTCTTGAACATAGAATGGGTAGCATGGATTGTCGAGCGGAGGTGTTGGAAGTTGTGCCATATGACTCAAGAACTCCATAAAAAATGATATAATAAATCCACACTTTTATTCTATAATAGAGAGTAATTTGGTGTCAATATTTTATCCGTAAGTGATTGATCATTAAGGTGAAAATACAGGAAAGTTTGCTCTTGCTGACATTTTTTCCACAAAATTTAAATTTTTATCATATAATGACACTAAGGGGATATCTGTGCCTTATTTTGGAATTTGTTTGATGGCTGATATTTTGTTGCGTTATTTGATGATTGAGTCATGAGGAAAAAGAGATGCTGTTTATTCGACCAGCTGCATTGTCAGAGGCTGAGGCCATTGCAAAGGTCCATGTGCAATCTTGGGATGAAACCTATCAGGGCATGATTCCGGATCATATTTTGGCGGATAACAAGATGGAATATAGGACACCTTACTGGGCTCATTTTTTGCGCAACAAACCTGAGAAAACAGAATTGTTTGTTGCAGAATTCTGGAAAGGACCGAATAAAGGTGTTGTTGGTTTTGGTCTTGCGGGGCCAGAGAAAGTTGGTTTGACTGAATATAATGGAGAGGTTCAAGCACTTTATCTGATGCAATCTGTAATTGGTCAAGGGATTGGAAAAAGATTGATGAAGGCGATGGCCAAGTATTTGATTCAGCAAGATCTAACAAAGGTCTGTGTATGGGCTGTGTTTGAAAATGACAGAGCTCGGAAGTTTTATGCGAAAATGGGCGGAGATCATGTATCTTGTCGCTATCTGGAATTACCACCTTCTCGGATTAAAGAGGCTGCTTATGGATGGGATCATGCCTCACAAATTCTTGAGATTGCTTAGTCAACTGATTCAAAATAGGAGATGTGGTTTTCCTCATCAAACGGCATTGGAGGTTGGCAGTGTTTTTCAGTAAAGACATCGCCAAAATTTTTGAGCTGTCGTATTGCGAAATCTAATTGGCTCACAAGACTGTATCCGTAAAGCAAGAGCATCTCTAGTGCAGGGAGTTCTAATATTCTGGGATCGAACTCCATTAAATAATTGCCATTGAGTGAGAGAGATTGTAGTTGAGTGAGTTGATACATCCCTTCAGGAAGCAGGACAAGCACATTGTAGCTAAGGTCAAGATACTCAAGGCTTTCAAGTTGTACAAATGATTCAGGCAGAATCGTGAGCTTGTTTTTAAAGAGTGAGATTACCTCAAGATTTATTAGATTACCAAATTGGGCGGGCAGGGATTCGAGTTTGTTTTCGTTTATGGAAAGCCGTCTCAATTTTGTCAATTGGCAAAAAGAGTCAGGCAAGTTTGTGAGTTTATTTTCAGAACAGTCGAGGCTTTGTAAGCATCTTAGATCGCCAAAATTATCAGGGAGTTTTTCAATCTCATTTTTGTTAAAACTGAGTGTTGTCAGATTTTGTAGTCTAAGGATCATAGCAGGAAATTGAGTGAAGTGGTTTATCGTAAAGCTTAAGACGGTAAGATTGATGAGTGCCCCAATTGACTCTGGAAGAAAAGTAAGATGATTGTACCATAGGTTTAATTTAGTGAGGCTAACGCGTTGTCCTAAGGCAGGTGGTACAATTGTGAGATCAGTCATAAAAAATTGCAAATGGTCCTTTTGAAGGCGCTCAATAAGGGATAAGCAATTTTGATAGGCTTCGTAAGAACGCATGATTTTGTTATCAATATTTGGATCTTTTTCAGGCAAGTTCTTGACGGATTCAAGAAATTGGACGCAATGAGTAAAAAAGGCTTTGTCTGTTTGATAGCCTGAGTTTGAGAGAGTCTTTGTGACTGATTCAAGAGGCATGAATGCAAGATCTGCAATATATTGACAAATAATTTTTGCTGCATCAGCAAGGGTAAGCGGCCCTTTGTCTTGAAAGAAAGGCTGTAGAAAGTCAGAAGGTGTAAAAGGTTCATCTCCAGTGACTTGTCTTTGAAACAGAGATTTGTCGACAGGCGAGATGCTCTCATGTGTGGATTGTGATTTTCGATGAACGGGTTTCTCCTTATAGAGAATAGGACTTTCCGTTCTGATTTTTGTTGCAGAAACTGGTTCTGATTGAGTATGTGGAATGGGTAGTAAAGTCATGAATTGATCCTATAGTAAAACTATAGTTTATCAAGACATCGTTTTAAATTAGTGACTAAGTGCTGTTTTTTCTAATCTATCAGTTGCAGTTTCAATATCGCGTTCCAGTCTTTTCATAAAGTCATCTTTAGGAAGGCCAGCAGGGATTAAAGGCAATATTTCAATTGTGATTTTTCCAGGGCGTTTGATGAAGCTGTTTTTGGGCCAGAAAAGCCCTGAGTTTACAGCGATAGGAACAACTGGTACTTTTAGATAGCTATAAAGAGCTGCAATACCAATTTTGTAAGGTGCTCTTGTGCCGGGAGCTGTGCGGGTCCCTTGTGGAAAAATGAGGATGGATCTTTTATCAGCAATGGCTTTTTCAGAGGCTTTTAAAAGAGCTCTGAGGGAAGAGCCTCCTTTGTCGCGATTGACAGGGATGAAGTTAACCTTCATCGCAACCCAGCCCCATACAGGTACCCAGAGCAATTCTCTTTTTAAGATAAAAGCAGGATCATCAAGATGATAATAAAGCTTCATTGTTTCCCAGGCTGATTGGTGCTTAGAGGCGATTAAATAAGGTTTGCGAGCCGGGAGATGATGCATGCCAACGATTTCATAATCCAGATTCAAAATATGTTTTTCAAAAAATCCGATTGAGGCAATATATCCTTTGATACAAGATATAAAGAGCGGACGTGGAAGAATCAAGGTCCAAACACCTAAGCCACAATAAAGCACGGAGAAAATAAAAAAAACAATGTTAAAAATTAAAGATCGCAGAAATAACATCTATCCCCCTTTTGGTATAGTATTTTGCAGCTGAAAAAAGAAATTTATTATACTCAGAAAAAATAAGGCGTCTTGTTCCATCTCTTTGCCACCAACGATCGAGCGGAACATTTGTTGCTTCAATGGCATAAGGTGTGATGACCAAATGTGGATTTTGCTTTTTGAATTCAAGCAGGCTTCTAGGCATATGATAGTTTGATGTGACGAGCAAGATAGAATGAATATTGTTTGCATCAAGCCATTTTGTGCTTTCTGTTGCATTGCCGATGGTGTCAGCTGCTATCTCATCAAGAACAATGCAGCATTCCTGGCGACCACGAAGGTTTTCATTAGTATCGATTCTTTGTTGTAAAGATTGAGGTTGCGTGACGCCACTAATAAAGAGCTTATCAGAAAAGCCTGCTTCAAATAGGGCAAGCGCCGTGTCGATACGATTTTGACCACCTGTCAGAACAACGAGTGCTTCAAACTTTTTATTTTCAAGAAAGCTTTCTTCTGTTGTTTTTTGAATGATAAGGCTAAAGACATAGAGCCCTATTGTCCATATCAGAACAACGATCATTGTAAAGGTGAAAAGACTATTGAGCAGTCGAAAGGGCATGGAATTACTTATCGTTTCTTGAGTTGAAAGAGAACAGTCCATCTTGCGGTTAAGGTCATAATTAAGACCAAAATCAGAGGTACGAATATTAATACAAGAAATTGCCCATCACTTGGAAGAAAATTCTGAAAATAAACGAAGCTCAGATTTTTCAACTTGAAGGCAATGATATAGATGATGGCAAGCGCTAAAATAAAACCGATTGATGCACCAATTGCTGCAAATTTGAAGATGTGCTTTTGCAGTTTAGTTGCAATATATCGGTCATTCGCGCCAAGAATTGAGAGAAGGTGGATTGACGATTTTTGTGTATTTAAAGTAAGAAGAGTGATTTGCATGACAAGCAGAATAATGGCTGCAAATGACAGAGAAGCAAAAGTGTAAGCAACTTTACGTGCAATCTTTGTGAAGCTATTTAAATTTTCAAGCCATTTCTGATGATGTTCAATAGGCGTATTCGGAAAGGCTTTTTCGATTTCAGCCGTGAGCTCTTTGATTTGATCAGGATTGTAAGTTTTTAATGTGACGCTGATTAAAGCAGGGACATTCAGTTTTAATTCCGCGATGCTTTTATTAAGCCATGGTGATAAAAGCGCATCGATTTCATTACGGTCCATCTCGCGAGCGATCTCAATATAGTCTTTTTTGGAGAGAAGAGTGAGGATTTTATCGACTTTTTCTTCGATATTGCCTGCCTCTGATTTATTCATGCTGACTTGGATTGTCAGATGAGATTCAGCACTTTTATCCCAGTCATTAAGCCAGGCTCTAAAATGCAAGGCAAACATGAGCATTAAAACACCCATGAAAACAAGAATAGCCGTGATAAAGGGCATGAGCTTTTCAGTCATATTGATGTCGAAACGCAATTCGGATGAGAGATTGTTCATGTGCCTGTTGCCTCTAGTTGGTGTATGCCATCTCTGACATGTAATCGGTGGTTTTCTATTTTTAGCACAGGATAGGAATATTCCTCAATCAAATGTTCATTGTGCGTCGCCAAAATAATTGTGGTGCCGAGTTGATTTAATTGTTCAAAGAGAGAGATGATTTTTCGGCCAATCTCATCATCAAGATTCCCGGTTGGCTCATCAGCAATTAAAATTTTGGGACGATTGATAATGGCCCTTGCAATGGCAGCTCTTTGTTTTTCTCCGCCAGAGAGAGTGGGTGGATATTTGTGAATTTTATTGCCAAGATGCACCCAATTTAAAAGTTCAATAATATGATCAGAGGAAATGCCTTCTGCGTTCTCAGTGAATTTAAGAGGAAGGGCAACATTTTCAAAAATGGTTAGGTGATCAAGCAGTTTGAAATCTTGGAAAACAATACCGATATCTTGACGTGCCAGAGCCCTGTCTTCATGATTGAGGAGATGTGTGTTTTTGCCGAAAAGATAAATGTTCCCATCATTTGGCAGACGCTCCATGGTGATTAATTTCAGGAATGTGGATTTGCCTGCACCACTGACACCTGTTAAGAAGTGGAATGATCCTGGCATAAAATCGTAAGAAATGTCATTCAGAATCAGATTCTCATGATCATAAGAAGCGGAGGCGTGGTGGAATTTAATAATTGGGTTTGGCATAACAGGACCTATTTCATTTCAGAAAGTATTTTTGTTTACTTTACATCGTTGCAATTCAACAGAAAAGACTTTTCTGATTAAAATCAGAAACATGACTTCTCTTTTATCCGATTCTAGGGTATAAAATAAAAAATGCTTCTAATATAAGGTGATTTGAACGATGTTGGTCTCTTGTCAAAAATGCCAAGCACAATATAATGTTAAAGATGAACTGCTGCAGTCTGCACCGCGCAAGTTGCGCTGTGTGAAATGTGGGAATGTTTGGACTGAAAAGAAAATAGGTGCGCCCGAGGTTGCTTCTATCAATCAGACATCAGCGCCAGCAGAGTCCGTAGCTGAGATCAAATCTGCAAAACCAAAATCAAAGCCACAAGCAGAAAAAGCGAAGGCAGATTTTCAGTTTGTTCAAAAGATTGCACCCTATAGCAAGTGGATTGCGCTTGCAGCTTCAATGGTTTTCATTTTGACCTCAGCGATTATTTTCCGGAAAGAAGCAATTGCCATCTGGCCGCCGATTGCGATTGTTTATCAAACAGCTCAAATTCCAGTTGAGATTTTGGGTGATGGCCTTGCCTTTGAAGAGATTACCGCTAATCGGATTCAAGAAGAAGGTAAGCTTGTTTTGTTCTTAAAGGGTAAGATTGTAAATAATAGTGGTGAGGCTTTGATGATCCCACCTTTTGTTCAAGCTGTCTCAATCAGCCCTGATAAAAAGCCGATTGAGAAATGGCAATTTAAAGCGCCATCTCAAATGATCGCACCTGGTCAAGTTGTTGAATTCCAGAGTTTACTTAAAGATGTCAATGGCTTTGCCAATAATCTTGTGCTGCGATTTACAACAGGTGAGAAGAAAGATGCTCAAACTGCTTCTGCGGGTCGTGCTTCCCCAGAAGGCTCTGTAGAAACACATTAGACGCCTTACACTTGTCACCCCCGCGACCTGTCGCGTTGAACCTTTAGCGTAGAGGGAAGGCGGGGGTCTAGAAAGTCTAACAACACGCACGTCACGTCATGCCGAACTTGTTTCGGCATCTCTCTGTAATTATTAAGCAGATCCGATAACGAGTTCAGGATGACTTTATATTGAGAGATTTATTCACAGGTAAAGGTTTTCATGAGGCTTTCTTCATAGCGAAGAATCTTTTCTTGAAGAATGAAATGAAACTCAGTACACTCGAGAAATCCAAATAATATAATTTTAAAGGGGGAAAGAGTGAGAAAAGGTTTAGTATGGATGTGGATCTTGATTGCATTGTGTGTGATGGCTCTTGTTGTGGTTCGGTTCACGCCCTATGGTTCAAAGTTTAAAAATTTTCCAATGGTGAATAAAATTATGACTCTCGGTAAAAAATCTTCTGGTATCTTTCATCCTCAAGTGAAAACGCTTTCAAATGGTCTGCAAGTGATTGTTGTCGAAAATCATCGGGCGCCACTTGTGAATCATATTATTTGGTATCGCGTCGGGTCAGCAGATGAAGAAGGCGGTAAAACAGGGATTGCCCATTTTCTTGAACATCTTATGTTTGGACCAACATTGACAAAGCCTCGCGGAGAATATTTTAGAGATATTGAAAGCGTCGGCGGAACGATGAATGCCTTTACCTCTGATGACTATACGGCTTATTACGCAAGTGTGGCAAAGGATCATTTGCAGTTTGTGATGCAACTTGAAGCGGATAGGCTTAAAAATATTCAGTTTGAGCAAGGATTTTTTGATTCAGAGAAAAAAGTGATTCTTGAAGAGTGGAATTTTCGGATTGGTGATAATCCAGAGCAAAAATTTAATTCACAATTTTTGCCAACATTGTTTAAGACTCACCCTTATGGCCGTGAGATTATAGGTTTGAAGGCAGATATTGCAGCTTTGACGATGGATGATGCAAAGGCTTTCCATGAAAAATGGTATGCGCCAAATAATGCAATTCTGGTTGTATCAGGAGATGTGGTCGCTGAAGAGGTCTTTTCAATGGCTCAAAATGTCTATGGCATGATTGAAGCAAAAGAAATTCCGACGAGATCTAGAACATTGCCGGATCCGCTTTTGGCGAACTTTACGGTTACTTATGAAGACCCACTTCAAACACAATCTAAGATTGATCTTGCTTATTTGGTTCCATCAGAACCACAAAATTTAAAAGCTGGGCTTAGTCTTGCGATTCTTGAGGAAATTATGAATGAGAAATCATTTACTTTCTATGATTCGATGGTTAAGCAAGAGAAATGGCTTTTGGATTTTTCAGTTGGATATGATGCTGGGCGTGAAGATTCAACAACTTTTGAGTTTGTGATGACATTGGTTGATGGCAAAAGGCCTGAAGATGCAACAAGGGCTTTTAAAGAGAAGTTAGCACAGCTTGTGAAAGATGGCGTATCAAAATCAACTTTCCAAGATGCAAAAAAACGTTTAATAGCGTCTGTTGATTATGCGCGTGATGGACTCATGTATCCTGGTCAAATTTTTGGACGCTCTTTGTGTGTTGGTCAAACGATTGATGATGTAGAAGATTGGCCAGCAGAGCTTGATCGGATCACCTTGAGTGATGTGAATGAGGCGCTTGTTAGCTACTTTGGTCCAAACATGCACTATAGCGTTGGTTATATTTTGCCTCAAGCAGCTCAAAAGGCCCAGTGAGTTTGATAGTCATGATGGGTAATATAAAAATGAAAAATAGAATCGGAATGGCGGCACACATGAAAAAATATGTTTCATCTCTCTCATTGATTACGGGATTGTTGGTTTGTTCTTTAGGATTTGGAAAAGTAGGATTTGCAATGGATATTCAAGAAATTAAAACAGAATCGGGGATTAAGGTTTGGCTGGTAGAAGACCATTCAGCACCGATTTTGTCATTGCGCTTTTCGTTTGAGGCGGGTGAAAAGTATGATCCAATTGGTAAAGAAGGCACTGCTGATCTCATGTCAATGTTGTTAGTTGATGGTGCAGGCGATTTGGATGATGCAGCTTTTGATAAGGCTGTTTTGAATCTATCAGGCGGTATTGAATTTAACATGACAAAGGATCACTTGACAGGACAGCTGACAACACTGACTCAGAATCGATCAGAGATGGCTGATTTGTTAAAGCTTGCTTTAATGAAGCCACGTTTTGATCCTGAGGCTTTTTCTAAAGTCGTTGATCGTGAAGTTCAGGCTTTGCAAGCTCAAGAAAAGGATAAGTATGATATTGCTTATAAGAAAGTTGCTGCGACTTTGTACCCAAATCATGTCTATGCCCGTTTTCCTACTATTTCAACGGTGAAACAAATTACTATTGAAGATATTAAAGCTTTTCATCAAAAATGGATTGCGCAGGAAGGCTTGCTGATTGCAATCAGTGGTGATATTACGGCCAAAGAGGCTGAAAAATTGGTTGAGCGTATTTTTGGTGATTTGTCAAAAACGCCAAAAGAGCCTTTAAAGCGTGAGATTATTCAAGTTGATGGTAAAGGGCAAGTTGTCAAAGTTGATTTGGACATTCCACAAAGTTATGTATCGGTTACTCAAAAGGGTGTTGGACCTCATGATCAGAATTGGTTTGCACAAGTGATTGCATCACAAATTATGGGCGGTACTTTTTCATCGGTTTTAAATCATGAAATTCGTGAACTTCGTGGGCTAAGTTATGGTTTTAAAACGGGCATTTCAATAGAAGATGAACTGCAAACTTTTGATGCATATGGCGAAACCAAGAATGAATCTGCGGGTGAAGTGGTTTCTATTTTCTTGAAGGCCTGCCGTGATGTTCAGGCAACTGGCTTCACAGAAGATCAACTTAGTAAAGCCAAAACCTATTTAAAAGGCCATATGCCTGTTCAACTCGATTCTAACAAAAATGTTTCAGCTTTTTTGATGGGCGGGATGCAGGAAAATATTTCGGCTGATCGCATTCGTCAATATGATCAAAATATTGATTCAGTGAGCCTGGATCAACTGAATCAATATACACAAAAGCTTTTTGTGCCTGAATCGATGTTGATTGTTGTTGTTGGAAAGCCTGAGGGATTGAAATCGGCTGTTGCAGATTATTCCTATACACCACCTAAAACAAATCATTAAGTCAGTAACTATGGTGCAAAAAATGACTCCTTCTATTCAAGATGGGAAGGCATTTCAAGCCTTACAACAACATTTTGACAGCAAAATGACTAAGGCTGATATGCGTCGGTTTTTTGCTGAAGATCCTGATAGAGCCAAGCGATTTTCATGTCAGCATGATGGTTTCTTTTTAGATTATAGTAAAAATATCATCACGACTGAGACAATGTCATTACTGAGAGAATTTGCAGAAGAGCGCGAATTTTCAAAAGAAAGAGAAAGACTTTTTTCAGGTGAAAAACTGAATGCAACAGAAGGGCGTTCGGTCTTGCATATGGCTATTCGTGCTGATGCTGAAGATATTTTTATGCATGATGGTCAAAATGTGATGCCATCTGTCTTGAGTGAAAGAAAGAGATGCTTTGAGTTCGCTGAAAAGATACGCACCGGTGAATTGCGTGGGCATACAGGTAAGGCGATTCGCAAGGTTATCAATATAGGAATTGGTGGATCAGATTTAGGGCCGCGCTTTTTGGTTCGGGCTCTGAAAGAATTTAGGGCGCCTCATCTATCTTTTTATTTTGTATCGAATATTGATCCTTATGATATTACAGAGATTTTATCAGCCTGTGATCCGGAAGAAACTTTGTTTATTGTGGCATCAAAAACTTTTACAACGTTTGAAACCCTCAAGAATGCGATTTTGGCTAAAAATTGGCTGATTGCAGGTGTTGGCGGTGATAAGAAGGCGATTGAATCACATTTTGTTGCTGTTTCAGCAGCCGTTGAGAAAGCAAAAGAATTCGGTATAAAGCCTGATCGTATTTTTGGTTTTTGGGATTTTGTTGGCGGCCGGTTTAGCTCATGGTCATCAATAGGCCTATCGCTTATGATAGCGATAGGGGCTGATCATTTCAGAGCCTTTTTAAAGGGCGGTCGCGCGATGGATCAGCATTTTAAGACAGCGCCTTTAGAGCAGAATATGCCGCTTTTGATGGCTTTATTGTCATTCTGGTATGTGTCTTTTTTTGGAGCATCAGCTATGGCTGTGTTGCCTTATGATCAAAGGCTTGAGTTTTTTGTGAATTATCTTCAGCAATTGATGATGGAAAGCAATGGTAAATCTGCAGGACGTGATGGAGACCTTGTCACTTATGCCACGTCACCCGTTGTGTTTGGTCAAGTTGGAACCAATGGACAGCATGCCTTTTTTCAAATGCTTCATCAGGGATCGCATTTTATACCGCTTGAGTTTTTAGGAATTGTTCAGGCAGCTCATGATCATCAAGATCATCACGAAGCTTTACTTGTCAATTTGATTGCCCAAAGCGAAGCATTTTTGTTAGGGTCTGATGGGAAAAAAATTTCCGATGATTTCCCAGCACATTTGCATTTTGAGGGCAATAAGCCATCCAATATATTATTGATTGATCGATTGACGCCTTATTCTATGGGGTCATTATTGGCCTTATATGAGCATCGTGTTTTTTGTGAAGGTGTGTTTTGGAATATCAATTCATTTGATCAATTTGGTGTTGAGCTTGGAAAGAAACTTGCTTTGACAATTTCCCAAGATATTGCTTCACATGAGTTTTCACGTCATGATTCATCGACAGCACGCTTGATGACAAAGATTCAGAGTATTGAGTAGAATGGCGCATATTCGGATATTATCGGACCGCTTGGTGAATCAAATTGCTGCGGGGGAGGTGGTTGAAAGACCTTCTGCTGTTATCAAAGAGCTTGTTGAAAATTCAATTGATGCAGGTGCAACAGAGATTTCAATTTGGATTAGAGATGGCGGTGTCGCTTTTATCAAAATTGTGGACAATGGGTGCGGTATTGCAAAAGATGAGATCCGGGTTGCCTTGATGCGTCATGCGACCTCAAAGTTAGCTGATGAAAATTTACTCCATATTTCAACAATGGGTTTCAGGGGCGAGGCTTTGCCTTCTATTGCTTCTGTATCACGTTTTTCCATTACGAGTCGTCAAAAAGAGGCAGAAGAGGCTTGGTCTTTGACATTAGAAGCAGGGCAAGAAGTGTCTTTTGTACCGGCTAATTTACAACAAGGCACTGACATTGAAGTCAGAGATTTATTTTTTGCAACGCCTGCACGGCTGAAATTTCTGAAATCAGCACAGACGGAGCAGTCCTATATCGTTGAAACGGTTCAAGCTCTTGCCATGGCGAACCCTCAGATTGCCTTTAAGCTCTCTGCAAATGATCGTGACATGTTAACACTTCCAGTTCCATTTGATGCAAGCGAGGTCTTGAGTCTCTCACGCATTGCAAAAATATTGGGGAAGGATTTTGAGACCAACTCGATCAAGATTTCAATTGCAAAGGAAAATATTCGGCTGGATGGGTATGTTTCCTTGCCAAATTATCATAAGTCAACAGGGCAATATCAATACTTGTTTGTCAATGGGCGCATGGTGAAGGATAAAGTACTTTTAACGGCGATTCGTGTTGCTTATGGCGATGTTTTGCCGCGTGGTCGTTTCCCACTCTTGGCTCTATTTTTGGTTCTGCCCTATGACTTTGTTGATGTGAATGTGCACCCGCAGAAAACGGAACTACGATTCAGAGATGTGAATATGGTGCGTGGATTTTTGATTTCAGCCCTCAAAGAGGCGATTTCAGGCCAAGCGAATCAATCTGCTGACGTGCTCTCAGATAGGACAATTGCTCAATTTGTGTCTTACCGAAGTCCGGTGGTTCAGGAGCGTGCGAGAGAGTCTTTATTTGAGGCTTATCAGCCTTATGAATCAAAGGTTGAAGAGCCTGCCTCTGAATTGTTTATGAGGGAATCATTGCCGCCCATGGTCAAAGCTGAGGCTTTAGACATTAGAGAAGAAGAGGTCTATCCGTTAGGAGCGGCAACAGCCCAGGTTCATGAGAATTACATTATTGCTCAAACGGAAGAAGGCATTGTGATTGTGGATCAGCACGCGGCTCATGAAAGGCTTGTTTATGAGCAGATGAAGTCCTATTTTATTGACGGAGGCGTTTCATCGCAGCAGTTATTGATTCCTGAGATTGTGTCTTTGTCAGCGACATCATTTGCCTCTCTTTTAACCCATCAAGAGGAACTGGCCAAAATGGGCTTGCAATTTGAGGCTTTTGGGCAATCAGAAATTATCGTTCATGAGGTTCCAAGCCTATTGGGAAAAGCGAATGTCAAAAAAATGATGGAAGATCTAGCAGATGAGATCGCCGAGTTCGGTGCGATTGAATCTCTGCGTGAAAGATTGGATCATGTTTGCGCGACAATGGCTTGTCATGGTTCTGTTAGATCAGGACGGAAATTGACGATTGCCGAGATGAATGCCTTACTAAGAGACATGGAAAAAAACCCATATTCAGGCCAATGTAATCATGGTAGGCCCACTTATATCACCCTTAAAAAGGACGATATAGAAAAGCTCTTTGGCCGTAAGGGATTTTGATTGGTATTCGGTGTGTGCGCTTATTGCTTAAAAAGTAAGCTGATAGCGTGCTGATTGTTGTCGGCCATATTTTTGGATAAGATTTAACTCTAAGAGTGTGTTGATTGCATAAATAACTGTACGGCGTGGCAATCGTGTTTCTTGAACAATTGTATGGGTTGTTAATCGAATTTCGGGGTGATTCTTAAAACAATTTAGGACATGTGCGGCTGATTCATGCAAGCCGCGTTCAGCAGAGAATTTTTGTTTCGCAACGTCAATACCTGCAATTGATTCTTTGATGATTTTGATCATGAATTTCAGGAAAAGCTGTATTTGATAGTCCATGGGGTTTTGTTTGAACGTGCCGTTTGAGCATTTGTTTAGAACGTAATAATATTCTTCTTTATTTTTTTCAATGTATCGATCAATTGCTAAATACCGCGACACATATGAAATCGTTTCAGACTGAGACTGTAGTAGGCTTAATAAAAATAGACCTCTGCCAAGTCGTCCATTTCCATCTTGAAAAGGATGGATAGCCAAGAATCTGTAAATAAATTCTGCTGTAACAGTTATTGGCCAAGGTGCTTGCGGAAGATTAAGATTGTACCATTCCACGAGATCCCTCATTGCAGCACTTGTGATAGGTCCTGCATCAGCCGTTTGAAAAACAGTTTTTGTTTTACCAGTTGTGTGATTGACTTCAACAACTGAATTTGATTGTGTTTTATATTGTCCGGCGTAGGTAATAGCTTTTTGATAAGGTGATAAAAGTTCAAAATGGAGGAATCTGATATCGCTCTCTCTGAGCGGGATAAAGTCTGTCGGATTTTGATAGATCAGCATGAGCATCGCACGACAACCGGCAACCTCTTCAATGCTTCTTTCTCGATCTTTAGAAAGTTTATTTTCAATGATGTCTCTGTTTTCTTGCAGAGCAGAGGGTTTTCCATCTTCTGTTAAAATAGTGTCGAGCCAACTGATTTCTATGTCTGTTAAAAGAGCATTTTCAATTCGTGTCGATGATCCAATCATGCTGATTTTGGCATAACGATGTAGCCCGTCTCTTTCATCTTGAGAGAGGCTTTTTAGGTCGTGATATGCAATAGCAAACTCATTGTCGAGTTGTTTGAGAAGGCTGATGAGTGTGGTATCTAGTGTAAAAGATAGGTTCATGATAATACTATACTTTAATGTGCAACGATGTGCAACATTATTTTGTAAATGTTGCACAAAAGTGTCGTGCTATTTTAATAATTTTTAATTATTTATTAATTATCTATTGAAAAAGTTTGAATATTATGTATAATTATAATGTATTTTTATTTAAAGGGAGATAATCATGTCATATTTTGATGGTGTTAATGTATATCAATTGTCTGAGCCTTATATTACTGGCCGACTCGTTATGAAG
>JAGPBS010000007.1 GCA_018063245.1 Alphaproteobacteria bacterium
GGATCAAAAGCAGAATGCAGAAACCATTATGGCGCATAGATGCCGAATATATGACAGCTTCAATTCTCCTTATACACATCGCTTTCGATTTTTTTCTTGTATTATCATCGGCGTCCATATATGACGAGAACTACTCCAGATTTCGTTTTTGTAGCAGTCCTATTGTACACGCGACGATGTTTTTCTTTTTCAGACGTATGTTGTGTCCTCGCCTCGAAATTCTCTTGAGTCGGTCAAGTTACAAGTTTAAAATAGAGGAATCTTTGTTAATGCGCATTCCAAAAGGAGCTCTTACAATGCCTAAATCCTCTCCATATCAAGTCTCATCAAAACAAATCATCATCGGCGTTGCCTTTATCATTGGGCTTATTGCAGTTTCCATCATTGTGACCAATTCGCCTCCTGCAAACACGCCTGAATCAGCGGCATCCGCTGAGCTCCAAACAATCTCAAATTCTATTCTTGAAAATCTCTCAAAAGAAACAAATCTCTCAATCAAAGACCTACAAAAGAACCTCTCACGTGATCAATTCAAATCAACGGAAGAATTTAACAAACATGTTCGTCGCTTCAACAAAGAAGTAAATCGTGTTAACCAAATCCTTGAAGACAGTAAAAAAATCACACTCAGTGACGCTTATAAAGCTTACGCAGCCGCACGTGAATTGATTTTGAAAGAAGATGCAACAACAGAATCATTTGAGCTCAAAGAAAATTTAATCATGCTCCCTCCTGAAATGGACCGTTTTACAAACATAAAAACACTGCGCCTCTCCGGAAACCACTTCATTGCTTTTCCAAAACCAATCACAAGCCTTAAAAGTCTAACTCATCTTGAAATCAATGCCAATCATCTGACAAGCCTTCCTGATGAAATAGGCGAGCTCTATGCTTTAGAATATCTAGATCTAACGGATAATCTGCTCACAACTTTACCTACAAGTTTTTGCCAGCTTTCAAGCTTAAACATCTTGATGCTCGCCAATAACCAATTAGCATCTCTACCAGATGAATTCGGAAACCTTAATGCACTCAGTGAATTAACTCTGTCAAACAATAGCCTGATAGCCCTTCCGGATAGTGTCTCTCAACTTAAAAACTTGACATCATTGAACGTAACTAAAAATCAGATTGATAATTTACCTTCAGGTATTGGCGATTTGACAAATTTGGCCCAATTGAACTTGTCATTGAATTCTTTTCGATCTTTACCTATGCAGATCAAAAACCTCACAAACCTCACTAGTCTTGAAATGTCTGATAACCCTTTCACAATGCTTGATACTGAACTAGAAGATCTTTTTCCACGTGTGAGATTGCTTCAAAGACTAGACTTGGCCAATACAAATTTGACGCTTGTTCCGGAGCAAATCACAATGCTGGAAAATATCGAATACTTAGATCTATCCCGCAATCAAAATCTGGAACTTTATCTGTCAACACTTCTGCCCCTCAAAAAGTTGCAATATGTCAATTTGACTGACACATCAGTCTATGCTGATGATGCTCTCCCGATTCTCAGACAGAATGGCACCGAGATTGATATCAATATGACTGCAACCGATATGATAGAGCAGCTCATCCCTGATGCAGAATTAGACACAGAGTAAGCCACTCAAGGCTCAATAAAGGAAATAAATAATGCCGCTATATGAACTCAATATCATTGCAGACAGTAACGATGCCATCCCTATTCACATCGTCAATACCGACAATTTTCAAACGGCACCATTAAGCAAAAAAGAAAGACAATGGTGTAAAACGCAGAATTTTGAAGCCAAACCGGGCCAGATGATTATAATCCCTGATGAAGATGGCTCTTTATCACAAGTACTCCTTGGAATTGAGACAGACCCAAAATTAGCTCAATCCTATGAGGCGATTTGGTCAATGGGAGATCTGCCCCTCCGTTTACCGGCTGGCACCTATAGGCTTGAATCTGACTTACCAACCGAATACCAAAAATTGCTCTGTCTCTCTTGGATCCTGGGCAGCTATCAGTTCACCAATTTCAAAACAAAAGAGCCTCTGAAAACTCAATTAACTTGCCCGAAAGCCGTCTCTATTGACTCTTTAAAAACAATGGCATCTGCTATTTATAAAGTCAGAGATCTCATCAACAGACCCGCTAATGACCTGACTCCTGAGAAAATTTGGATAGAAGCAGAAAAATTAGCAAAACACCATAAAGCCAAAGCAAAATCGATTAAAGGCAAAGATCTTCTTGCGAAAAATTTCCCAGCCATTTATGAAGTTGGCAAAGCTGCCGAGGCTGACCCTTATTTTATCGAATTAACATGGGGAGATAAATCGCACCCTCATCTCATTCTGGTTGGTAAGGGCGTCACCTTTGATTCAGGAGGCCTTGATATCAAGCCATCTTCAAACATGCGTCTTATGAAAAAAGATATGGGTGGCGCTGCCCATGTTTTAGGCCTTGCACATCTCATCATGGCAAACAAAATGCCTGTAAACCTAACCGTTTTGATTCCATCGGTTGAAAATGCGATTTCAGGCAATGCTTACCGCCCCTCGGACATCATTCCATCACGCAAGGGACTTTCCATTGAAATCGGCAATACGGATGCTGAAGGCAGAGTCATCCTTGCAGATGCCCTTTCTTATGCTGATGATATGAAACCGGATCTGATCATTGATTTTGCAACGCTCACTGGTGCTGCACGCGTGGCTCTAGGGACAGAAGTGCCGGTTCTCTTCTGCAACAAAGATGCCGATGCACAGGCTTTAGCAGAAGCCTCTTTTGCTGTCAAAGATCCTCTCTGGCGCCTTCCCCTCTGGACTGGATACAATAATGAGTTAGATACACCTTTTGCTGATATAACCAACAGCGGAAATGGGGGATATGGGGGCGCTATCACGGCAGCTCTCTTCTTAGAACGTTTTATTTCAACAGAAAGCGTTCCTTGGATCCATTTTGATCTCATGGCCTGGAATTTGAGAAAAAAACCTGGACGTCCAGAAGGCGGAGAAGCCATGGCGATCAGAGCCATCTATCACTTTTTAGAAAAACGATATCAAGCCTAAAAGAGATATTACCATTTTAAATCGTAGCTTTTTGATTTGAAATATGGTAATTTTTTGTAAATTTCTCTGGTGTAAAAGGATAAAACCAATGCTGAGCTACTTAGATTTTGAAAAACCAATTGCAGAACTAGAAGGCAAACTCCGTGAGCTACGCCACCTCTCTGGCTCTAATGGTGCACTTGATATTGTTGAAGAGCTTTCAACCCTTGAACAAAAGCTTGAAAAACTTCTAAAAGCAACTTACGAAAAGCTCACACCGGCTCAAAAAGTTCAAGTTGCAAGACATCCTCAGCGTCCACATGCAAAAGACTATATTCAAAATCTTATCACTGATTTTCAGCCTCTTGCTGGCGATCGTTATTATGGCGAAGATTATGCTCTTATTGCTGGCCTTGGTCGTTTCGAAGGTCAATCTGTTGCTATTCTTGCTCAAGAAAAAGGATCAGACACTGAATCCAGAATGCATCACAATTTTGGTATGGCTCGCCCAGAAGGCTATCGAAAAGCAAATCGCATCATGGATTTAGCTGAAAAATTCAATATTCCAGTTCTTAGCTTTGTGGATACATCTGGCGCCTATCCTGGTATTGATGCAGAAGAACGTGGCCAAGCTGAAGCGATTGCACGCGGCATTGAAAAATGCCTCACAATCCAAACACCATTTATCAGTGTTGTGATTGGCGAAGGTGGATCTGGCGGGGCAATCGCGATTGCGGCAGCTGATCGTGTTTATATGCTTGAACATGCAATTTACTCTGTCATTTCACCAGAAGGCTGTGCTTCTATTCTATGGCGTGACGGCACAAAATCAAAAGAAGCAGCTGCAGCTTTAAACATCACAGCGCAAGATCTTCTGAAACTCAGAATTATTGATTCTATCATTTCTGAACCTTTAGGCGGTGCTCATCGTGACCACGCAGCAACAATGAGTAGTACAGCTGACTGCATTCGCAAAGGATTTTCAGGTCTTTCTCAGATCGATTCCAAAACACTCACCAATCATCGATTTGAAAAATATGTCGCCATGGGACGTCAATTTTAAGGAAACGAAACGATCATACTAACGTAAGTTGCTTTTAGCACATATTTTTACTTCATATTTTGTTTACTGACTTTTTATTGAAAGGAAACAACCATGTCATTGGTTAAATTTTTACTACCCCCTCAATCAACAGAAAAACCTGAAGAAAAAAAGCCTCTTGATCTCAAGATGGAAAGACCTGAATCTAAATTGCATCTTGCTCTCCTCAGCCAATATGCAGCTGAATTTAGGGAAAAACCTCTTGCTGAAAGAACAGTATACCTCAAAGCTTTTGCAGATGCCTCCTCTCCTACTTTAATAGAAGCACTCTCCCGTGCACTCGATATGGAATTGAGATTAATGCAACATGAAGATACAGTTTTAGACATTTTTACTGAAATGAGCGCCCTCTGTTCAGCTGACAATACCGTTGCAATTGAAATCTTTAATTCAATTTTTAAGCCAATCATCCAAAGCGCAGCAGCTCTCAATAAAACAACGATATTTTTTCAATCCTTTCAACAAATAATAAATCTTTGTGCTGGAGACCCAGTACTCTGTGAAATGATAGGACTTTGGTATGAATGCAAAATACAAAATCCTGCAGTACTCGGAGCTACATTACAAATACCTTCTTACATCAAACATATAGATATTTGCACATTAAATGACGAGGAGTTCATGAACTTCATTGAAGCTCTTAAAAAGAACACAACCCTCAAAAGTTTAACTCTTCAAGGTATTGACACTGATAGAGTCATCGCTCTCGCTGAAATTCTTAAAGAAAATAAAACTCTCATAAGTCTTAATCTATCACATGTTAATGTGAGTGATTTTGGTATTGAATCACTCGGTGAATCACTTAAAATGAACAAGACGTTAAAGGAACTTCATCTTAATTCTACCACTATTGAATATGGAATAAGATGGATTGCTCAAGCCCTTATACTCAATCAAACACTCTCAAGCCTCGACCTTAAGTCTTGCAAGATACCTGATGTCGGCATCAAATGTATCGCATCTGCTCTTACCAAAAACACATCTCTTCAAAAACTGAACCTCTCCAGCACAAATCTGAACAATGAAGGATTAAATGCTCTCGCTGAAGCTCTCAAAGTAAATAATGTGCTCGAGAGTCTTGATCTTAGTCATAACAATATTGATTCCGCAAACGCAACATTCATCGCTGAATCTCTGAAAGTCAATAAATCGCTAAGGTCCCTCAATCTGTCTGGCAATAGGATCACTGATGCTGGGGCATTTGCACTTGCTGAAGCGATCACACTTAATCCATCTCTTACGCGTCTTGAGATAAGGGGCAACAGTATGAGTGACATCTCTAAAAGAGCGCTTGAAGAAGCCTTCGCCCAAAACCCATCAATCGCAAGTATAGATACTTAACTTATCAAAGCATTGTGAGACTGCTGCGAAAGTCAAACACCATCACTCAGAGGCTCCTATAGAAGTCCGCCTGTCAGGCAGAAGATCTCATCGTAGTTTCAGCGAAGACGGATGGGCGTAGGCTGATGGCTATCCCCTCTTCAAAAACAATAAGATTGCCGCGTCAGCCTTCGGCTTCCTCGCAATGACGTTTTTATTGCACTATTATAGGCACCCAGATATGGCGGAAAGAGACCCTTGTTCTGCTTTCATTATGACTTTTGTAGCAGTCTCAACACCTAAACATTCAGCAACACATCGCCTGCGTGAATGGTCATAATGTGCTTTGCTTCATTCAATGACCGAATCTGCAAAGCACCGCTCTCTGTAAGCGTTTCAAATGTGCCCACAATCTTTTTATCTGATTGAATGGTTATTTTTGAACCCAATTCGTGTGCTGAATGAGCAAGCCAATCTGCTCTCAACCTTTCAAAACCATTTTCTAACCACTGATTATATCGCGCTGTGAAATAAGATAGAAACTTAGATAAAAGAACATCCAGATCATGTTCCTTTTTTGTAATTTTGGCAATATAAGTTGCAGGATAAGGTAAGTTATCTGGTGCATGAAATACATTCAAACCAACACCTAACAGAATCCACTTCACATGAGCTGCTGAGTCAGCATCACTTTCCATCAAAATGCCTGATACTTTTTGGCCTTGAACCAACACGTCATTCGGCCATTTCAGCTTCGGCTTTAGATGATATTCTTCAAGCAAATCCACAAGGGCAAGCGAGGCTACAAAATTAATCTGTGTTGCTTGACTGAGCAAGCAGTTTGGCCTCAAGTAGATTGAAAAATATAAATTCCCTTCATCTGAAACCCAAACCTTACCACGACGGCCACGACCGTTCTGCTGTGTTTTCGCAAGAATAACTGTAAACTCAGGCGTCTCAGGCAATTTCACAATTAAGCGTTTCAACTCATCCATCGTACTATCTACAACGGCAAAACGATGAATATGATATTTTTCATTCATTGCAATATTGATATCAGATCCCATCTTTATGCCTTTCTTCGCAAATTGAATTTAACCTACCACAAAAAGTGCCTTTGCACCATGCATAGCAAAGTTTAACACAGGATTTGCAAACAAAAAGAAAAAAACCACAACAAAAATGCTAATCAGCAAAATTGGTCTTAATTCTGGGTCAGAATACAAGACTGAATCTTCTGGAGGCCTATCAAAATAAATCACCTTGATAATCCATAGATAATAGTAAGCCGCTACTACTGAAGCGAGAACACCCAAAATCGCAACCGTATATAACTCAGCATGAATAACTGACATAAAGACGTAAAATTTTGCAAAAAACCCAGCCAATGGCGGAATCCCTGCCATCGAGAACATCAATACAGTCATCACAAAAGCTAGCATCGGGTTTGTTTTTGAAAGCCCCGCGAGTTCGTCAATCCGCGTGATATATTTCCCATCACGACGCAATGAGAGAATCACACCAAAAACACCTGCATTCATAAAGAGATAGATGACTAAATATAAAAGTAAGTTTCTCACGCCTTCTTCTGTACCTGCAACCAAACCCAAAAGAGCAAAGCCCACGTGCCCAATTGAGCTATAGGCCAAAAAGCGTTTGATATTTTGCTGACGCAATGCGCCTAGTGAACCAACAAACATAGATAAAACAGATCCCCATATCAGCAAGACCTGCGTTTCAGAAAAAGCTTCAGCAAAAGGTTCCATAAAAACACGAACAAACATGCCCATCGCTGCAATCTTAGGCGCCATGGAAAACAAAGCTGTTACAGGCGTTGGCGCACCTTCATAAACATCAGGCGTCCACATATGGAAGGGAACCACAGAAATTTTAAACACCAAGCCAGCCAAGACAAAGACAACACCTAAATAAACACCCTGCCCCATTTCATTGGCAACAAAAAAATGGTTCAAATCTGTAAAGTTTGTTGTACCTGTAAAACCATAAATCAACGATGCACCGTACAGAAAGAGCCCTGAAGACAATGATCCCAAAATAAAGTACTTAAGACCCGCTTCACTTGATTGAACATCATCACGCATAAAAGCAGCAATCACATACAATGAAAGACTTTGCAGCTCTAGCCCTACGTAAAGAGACATCATATCATGGGCTGAGACCATCATCATCATTCCAATTGTTGCAAAAAGAAGCAATACCGGATATTCAAACCGATTCATCCCCGCATATTCATTGAAGTTCAAGGATAGATAAAGCGAAATTGAAACAGCAGCGACAATCAAGATCTTAAAAAAGTAAGAAAAGTGATCCATCACAAAATACTGCTTAAACAGAAAATGCTTATGACTCATATCAAGCCCAACCAATATCGCCATAAAAGCAACCAGAGCAATCACAGTAAGCCAACTGATCATCCGCACAGATTGATTCCCTCTAAAGACCCCAAGGATCAAAAAGAACATTCCCATAAAGGAGAGACCAATTTCTGGCAAAGCCGGTAATAATAACGCAAAAGACATATCCTAGTTCCTTACATTCATTTCATGACAGTATCTTGTTGTAAACAGTGACACCAATTTATTAACCCAAAACCGTACTTTTAATTTCCTTGAAGACCTGGGAATCTCACAATACAAGATTGATTGCATTTCAAAAGCACGCATCTGACGCTCAACCTCTAGCCTCAGATTCACTGCATTTTTAAAAACTGAACAATCAATATGTCTCATGACTATCTCCCCAAAAACCCAATCTGAATGCCGTGAGACGTATCCAAAGCAAATTCATACGATTGAATCAAATGACCAACTGATACATCCATAATGTGCAAAAAGGGCTTAGGGTAAAATCCCATCCAGAAAACCATGAGGATCAAAGGTGCAAAAATAGCCATCTCTCTCCATGATAAATCTTCAAAGGCTGCAACAGCTTTATTATGAATTGTTCCGAAGATCACACGGCGATAGAGCCAGAGCATATAGGCCGCACCCAAAATCAGCCCAGTTGCCGCAACAAAGGCCACCGTATTATTGACTCTAAAAGCACCCACCAGAACCAAGAACTCACCAATAAATCCACTCGTTCCAGGTAAGCCAACTGACCCAAGCATCATAACCATAAAGACAAAGGCATAGCGAGGCATGACTTTGACAACACCTCCATAATCACCAATCTCACGGCTATGAAGACGATCATAAACAACGCCCACACACAGGAATAAAGCTGCTGACACAATTCCATGTGACAACATTTGGAAAATGGCGCCTTGAATCCCCTGTTGAGTCATGGTGAAAATACCAATCGTCACAAAGCCCATATGGGCAATCGATGAATAGGCAATCAATTTTTTCATATCTGATTGAGCAAGTGCCACAAGCGACGTGTAAACAATCGCAATCATACTAAGTCCATAAATGATCGGTGCAAAAAATTCAGAAGCATCCGGGAAGAGCGGAATGGAAAATCTCAAAAATCCGTACCCACCCATCTTCAAGAGTACACCCGCCAAGATCACCGATCCAGCTGTAGGCGCTTCGACGTGCGCATCAGGCAACCATGTATGAACTGGCCACATTGGAACCTTCACCGCAAAAGACGCAAAGAAAGCCAAAAAGAGCCAAAATTGAACCGCAGGATCAATCTTGAAGTTCATCAGAACAGACATATCAGTTGTCTCGGCCATCACATAAAGGCTGATCACGGCAACCAACATCAAGACAGATCCCAAAAGCGTATAAAGGAAAAATTTAAAAGAAGCATAAACCCGTCTCGGCCCTCCCCATACACCAATGATCAAGAACATCGGCAGCAATACCCCCTCAAAGAAAATGTAGAATACCAAAAGATCCAAAGCACAGAACATTCCAACCATCATGGTTTCTAAAATCAAAAAGGCGATCATATATTCACGCACACGATCCTTAATGGATGCCCAGCTTGCCAAAATACACAATGGGGTCAAAAAGGTTGAAAGCAACACAAACAAAACCGAAATACCATCCACACCCATTACATAATTGATGTTGAATCCTTTGAGCCAAGTCACATTCTCAACCAACTGAAAATCTGTAAGACCTGCATCAAAAGAACGCATCATCACAAGAGACACAGCAAAAGTCACAAGCGATGTCCATAAAGCAATTTGCTTTGACAGTCTTGATGTTAACTCTTGTTTTCCTGGCAAAAGTAAGATTCCCAATGCACCAACAAGCGGGAGGAAAGTTATGATCGATAATATTGGCCAGTCACTCATGTCGTCTTCCTTTTTTTGTCACCAAATCAACAGGTTAGTATTGATAGAATTTAATTGTTACATAGATCATCAAAGCCAAAAGGCCTAGAATCATCGCAAAAGCATAATGATAGACATATCCAGTCTGCAAGCGGACCATATTTTTCGCAAAGTTACGCACGAATGATGAAGTCCCATCTGGCCCCACACCATCGATAATCGCCTTATCACCACCAAGCCAAAACATCTTACCCAAAAACTTTGATTGCTGAACAAAGACATAATCATAGAGCTCATCAAAATACCATTTGCGATAAAAGAGTCTGTACAAAGGCGAGAAAAGTTTCGATATCATTTGAGGGCCTGTTGCAAAAGGTCCATAGAACAAAATTGCCATTACAATACCCAAAAGCGAAATCCCCAAAGGTGCATATTTCACAAGCATAGAAACATGATGTGCAGCCTCAACTGTATCGTGACCTTGCGCTACAAAAATCGCACTTCCCCAGAAAGCAGCTCTGCCTTCACCAACAAAATATTCATATCCCCACATGCCCGCAAAGACAGATCCCAAACCTAACACAATCAATGGAATCATCATCACTAACGGAGACTCATGAACATGAGCCATCACTTTTTTATCCGCCCTCGGCTTGCCATGGAAGGTCAACATAATCAAACGCCATGAATAAAATGCCGTCATAAAAGCAGCAATCAGACCAAGACAATAGGCAAAAAATCCATAATCTGTGCCTGAGGCATAGCTCACCTCTAAAATCATATCCTTAGAGTAAAAGCCTGAAAAGATTGGAATCCCCGCAAGAGCCAATGAACCGATCCACATTAACGCATAGGTCGCTGGTATTTTTTTCCAGATTCCACCCATTTTACGCATATCTTGCTCGTGCGAGAGTGCATGAATCACAGATCCTGCACCTAAAAACAAAAGCGCCTTAAAGAAAGCATGTGTAAATAAATGGAAAATCGATGCACTATAGGCAGAAACACCTGCCGCAAAGAACATATATCCAAGCTGACTCATTGTTGAATAAGCAATCACACGTTTAATATCAAATTGAGTAAGACCAATACTCGCAGCCACAATTGCTGTTAAAGCCCCCACAATCGTTACAACCAACAGAGCCGCTGGTGCATATTCAAAAAGAGGAGAAAGACGCGCAACCATAAAAACACCCGCAGTCACCATTGTTGCCGCATGGATCAATGCAGACACAGGTGTTGGCCCTTCCATCGCATCAGGAAGCCAGGTATGTAGACCAAGCTGGGCTGATTTACCCATAGCGCCAATAAACAGAAGCATACAAGCAAAAGTCAATCCATGGAAACTATGGCCTAAAAACAAGATTTCAAAATCCTTCACATTCACAACTTGCGAAAAAACTGTTTTGAAGTCAACAGCGCCAAACAGATAGAAAATTGTACAGATACCAAGCGCAAATCCAAAATCCCCACACCGATTTACAAGGAAAGCTTTAATCGCTGCTGCATTCGCGCTATCTTTTTCATACCAGAAATTAATCAGCAAATAGGACGCAAGCCCAACCCCTTCCCAGCCAAAGAACATTTGGATGAAGTTATTCGCGGTTACCAGCATCAGCATCGCAAAAGTAAAAAGGCTCAAATAAGACATGAACCTTGGCTTATGCGGATCATCTGACATATAACCAACTGAATAAATATGAACAGCTGTTGACACATAGGTCACAACAACAAGCATCACCGCAGATAGCGTATCAATTTTAATCGCCCAATCAACATGGAAATGACCACTTTCAATCCAAGGGAGTAGAATATATTCAACAGGCTGACCACCCAGCGCGACTTCCTTAAACATAATTGTTGAAAGCACAGCAGAAACAATCAAGCCTAAGCAAGTCACAAATTGCGAGCCTCTGTCTTTTAAGATTGTACCACCAAAGCCTGCGAGCGATGCACCCAAAAGCGGGGCCAATAGGATCCATAAAGCCATCGTCATTGTATCACCTCATGCGCATGTACTATGTCAAATACTCCAATCATCCGTTACCCCTTCATCGCCTGCATATCATCCACAGCAATCGATCCCCTGTTTCTGAAATATGTCACCAAAATCGCAAGTCCAATCGACGCTTCTGCCGCCGCAACTGTTAAAATAAACATCGCAAAAGCTTGCCCCGTTAGATCATGTAAAAAGGCTGAAAATGTTACCAAATTGATATTCACTGACAAAAGAATCAACTCGAGTGACATCAATAGAACAATCACGTTTTTCCGATTCAAGAAAATGCCCAAAATACCTAAGCAAAATAAAATCGCCGCAACTGTGAGAAAATGATAGATTCCAATTTCCATCTTACATATCTCCTTTTAAAAGATTCATTCTGTAATCCCCGCACCAATTTCTACTTTTTTCACACTGAGAATGTCCTCAGCTCTTGCATTCACTTGAGCTGAAATATTCTGACGCTTTGCTTGTTTTTTATCACGGAGCGTCAAAACAATCGCCCCAATCATCGCAACCAACAAGATTAATCCTGAAACCCAGAACAAATAGATAAGATCTGTATAGAGAATCATACCAAGCGCTTCTGTATTGGTCACCTGCTCTAAAACTGGCATTTGGAACTGCGCCTTAACCATGGCAGGATCAATCTTCCAAGCTGAAAAGACCATGAAAAATTCAGCCAGAATAATACCTGATACCAAAAGCCCAAAAGGTAAATAGCGGATGACACCGCGCTTGACAGTACTCATATCAACATCAAGCATCATCACAACAAAAAGAAATAAAACCGCAACGGCTCCAACATAGACGACAACCAAAATCATCGCTAAAAATTCAGCACCTAAAAGCACAAAGAGACCTGCAGCATTAAAGAAAGCAAGGATCAAATAAAGAACGGAATAGACCTGATTTTTAGCCGTGATCACCATGAGTCCAGAGACAACCAAAAGCGTTGCAAATAAATAAAAAATAAGTGCTTGGATCACCATTGAATCACCTCATTTTGTCTTTTTCTTTTTTGAACAGTATACATTTTATTTGCGTCTTATCTTTCTTTTTGTTTCTCGAATATCAATTTAAGCCCAAGCTGTCAACCAATATTTTTTATTTTTATCTGTAAGGAGCATCCTTTACAAGATTTGCAGCAATCAGACCTTCCCAGCGATCACCATTGTCAATTAGTTTTGCTTTCGAATAAAACAATTCTTCACGCGTTTCGGTTGAAAATTCGAAATTTGGCCCCTCAACAATAGCATCCACAGGACAAGCCTCTTGGCATAGCCCACAATAAATGCACTTTGTCATATCGATATCATAACGCGTTGTACGCCGTGATCCATCATCTCTCGGCTCTGCTTCAATCGTAATCGCAAGGGCAGGACAAACAGCCTCACATAATTTACAAGCGATGCAACGCTCCTCGCCATTCATATAACGACGTAAAGCATGTTCACCGCGAAAACGAGCACTGAGCGGCCCCTTCTCATTCGGATAATTAAGTGTCACAGCTGGCCGAAACATATAAGAGAAAGTAAGCCTCATCCCTTTGAGAATCTCTATCAAGAAAAAAGATCTGAAAAAATCTGTAATGCTTCTCATATTACGCCCCCATATTCGGCAAAAGATCAAAGTAAAGCAACGCACCTGCTGTCAATACAACCCACAATAAAGAAAATGGTAAAAAAACTTTCCATCCAAGACGCATCAATTGATCATAACGATACCTTGGCACAGTCGCTCTCACCCATATAAATAAGAACAACATGAATGAAATCTTCATCCCAAACCAGACAATCCCGGGAATCCAATTGAATGGTGCAATATCTAAAGGAGGCAACCATCCGCCCAAAAATAAAACAGATGTCATGCCGCTCATTAAAATCATATTGGCATATTCACCCAAGAAAAAGAGCGCAAAGGTCATGGCAGAATATTCAACGTTATAACCACCAACCAACTCAGATTCACCCTCAGGCAGATCGAACGGTGTTCTGTTTGTTTCCGCCAAGGCAGAAATAAAGAAAATCACAAACATTGGAAAGAGTGGAATGCAAAACCAAATCTTTTTTTGCGCCAAAACAACATCGGTTAAATTCAAGGACCCCACACAAAGAAGCACAGACACAATCACAAATCCCATGGAGACTTCATATGAAATCATCTGAGCTGCCGACCGAAGACCACCCAGAAATGCGTATTTTGAATTGGAGGCCCAACCCGCCATGATAATGCCATAGACACCCATTGATGAAATGGCGAAAAGATACAAAACACCAACGTTAATATTGGCCAGAACCATTCCTTCACCGAAGGGAATCACAGCCCAAGCAACGAGTGAAAGCATAAAGGTCAACATTGGCGCCATTACAAAAACAAATGTATTAGCCCCTGTTGGAATAATTGTCTCTTTCGAAAATAGCTTTAAGCCATCCGCAAAAGGCTGTAACAAGCCGAAGGGCCCCACCAAATTAGGCCCTTGACGCAATTGCATCGCTGCCATCACTTTGCGTTCAGCGTAAGTCACATAAGCAACGGCTACCAATAAAGGAACGACAATCGCCAGAATCTTGATCAAAATAAAAAGAAAAGGCCATCCAAACTGATTCCAAAACTCAAGCATAGAAATCTCCTTTTTTCGTTACAAGATGAAGTAATTTACTGAAATCAATATCAAAATTTAAAGAGCCGTCACTCAGAGCCCTCCTTCTAGGAGGGCGTGGAGTCTCCTGAAAACAAGAAATCAGTGCAGCATTAGTTGATGCTTTGCAGAGATTCCACGTCGCCCCTTGTGGGGGCGACTCTGAATGACGATTTTCGAATAGGTTAAGCTGCTTTGTCATTTGCATCCTCCATCAGAAAGGATTTCACACAATCTGCCATTGTTTTTGACGCTCTGCAAATGACGTTGGTCATGTAATAATTCTGAATCGGTAAGGTAAATGGCTTTTTCAACATTTTCCCCTCAGCACCGAAATCCTTCATTGGCCGCTTTTTCAATCGATTCATCTCTGCAAACAACGGATAGCTCTTTGTAAGCGCAGCCCATAATTCATGCTCATCATCATAAGCAAGCGGCATGTCTAATGCTTGCGAAAGAGCTCTGATAATCCGCCAATCTTCTTTTGCCTCACCCACAGGAAAGACAGCACGTCTTGTCTGTTGAACGCGGCCTTCACAATTCACGTAGGTTCCACGCTTTTCAGAATAAGCACAGCCCGGGAAAATAACATCTGCAATCATTGCACCTGCATCTCCATGATGGCCTTGATATATCACAAAACAATCCTTGAGTTTAGACATATCAACTTCATCCGCTCCCAACAAGTACACGGCTTTAATTTTACCTGATGCGCAGTCACTCAACAGATCCTCAAGCGATCTTGTTTTTTGCTTCGGAACAAAGCCAATTTCTAAAGCCCCAACCCTGCTTGCAGCTGTCTGCAACACATTGAAGCCATTAAAATCGTCTTTGATCATTTTGTATTTCTGTGCAATCTCAGCACATTTATATTGAATGGCTTTTGCATCATCACGTTGCAAAGCGCCCATGCCAACAATGATCATTGGATTCTGTGCATCTTTTAGCACTTTTGAGAAAGCGTTTTTACCAGATAAAACCTCATCCAGAATCTGAACATCACCTCCTAAGTGATTGACTGGATAAGTTAAATCAACTTCTTCACCAATCAGAGCCACTTTGAGATCAGTCTGTAAATATCTTTTGCGAATACGCGCATTGATCAGCGTCGCTTCATGTCTTGGATCAGTGCCAACAAGTAGAATTGCATCAGCTTTTTCAATGCCTGCGATCGATGTATTGAACAGATAACCAGACGGTTCTGACACATCAAATTGTGCCCCATCAACGCGGCATTCCAAATGAGTTGAGCCCAATTCAGTCATTAAATCCTTCAAGGCAAACATCGATTCAACATCAGCCAGATCCCCAGCGAGAGCTGCGATTTCTTTCCCATCAAAGGCCTTTAACTTTTTTGCAGCAAAAGCAAGCGCCTCTTCCCAACTCACAGGCTCAAGCTTGCCCTTTTTGCGAACATAAGGTTGATCCAAGCGTTGATTTTTAAGTCCATCATAAACAAAGCGTGTTTTATCTGAGATCCATTCTTCATTGATATCTTCATTCAAGGTCGGCAAAATACGCATGACTTCACCACCACGGACATCCATCCGAATGTTCGAACCCACCGCATCCATTACATCTACAGTCTCACATTTACGAAGTTCCCAAGAGCGAGCTCTAAAAGCATAAGGTTTCGATGTCAAAGCACCAACTGGACAGATATCAATCATATTCCCTGATAATTCAGATGAAATGGCCTTTTCAACATAGGTTCCAATTTCCATATGTTCACCACGATAGGTCGCACCCAGCTCATTGGTTCCGGCGATTTCTTCAGAAAATCGCACACATCTTGTACAGTGAATGCAGCGAGTCATAAAGGTTTTGATCAAAGGACCAAAGTCTTTTTCTTCCACCGCACGTTTTGGTTCAGAATAACGGCTCTCATCATACCCATAGGCCATGGCTTGATCTTGCAAATCACACTCACCACCCTGATCACAAATAGGACAATCAAGCGGATGGTTGATCAATAAAAATTCCATCACACCTTTACGCGCTTTTTTCGCCCGCTCACTTTTGGTGTGAATAATCATCCCCTCACCACAAGGCATTGCACAGCTTGCAACCGGCTTTGGTGAGTTTTCCATATCAACCAAACACATGCGGCAATTGGCGGGAACAGAGAGGCGATCGTGATAGCAAAAACGTGGCACTTCAATTCCAAGCTGTTCGCAAGCCTGCAAAATTGACATCCCTTGTTCAACTTCAATTTCCATCCCATCTATTTTTAACTTTGGCATTTTGTGTCCTATTCTTTCAAACTTCTTTTCTTACGCAGCCTTAGCCGTTTTCCGATAAGTCATAATGCGATCTTCCATCTCATCCCTAAAGTGACGAATCAGTCCTTGAATTGGCCAAGCAGCCGCATCACCAAGAGCGCAAATTGTATGGCCTTCAATCTGTTTTGTGACATCGAGCAATTGATCAATCTCATCAATCCGAGCCTGACCTCTCACCATGCGTTGCATCACGCGCCACATCCAACCTGTTCCTTCTCGGCAAGGCGTACATTGTCCACAACTCTCATGCATATAGAAATGCGATAAGCGTGCAATCGCTTCAATCACATCTGTTGACTTATCCATCACGATAACGCCCGCTGTTCCAAGACCTGTTCCAACTTCTTTGAGACCATCAAAATCCATCAAGACAGATTCACAAATATGCTTTGGAAGCATCGGCGTTGAAGATCCACCAGGAATCACTGCTTTGAGATTATCCCATCCACCACGGATACCACCTGCATGCTTTTCAAGAAGCTCACGCAGCGGAATACTCATTGATTCTTCAACATTACAAGGCGTATTGACATGACCAGAAATACAAAAAAGCTTTGTCCCTGAATTTTTAGGACGACCAAATTGTAAAAACCAATCAGCTGACCGACGTAAAATTGTCGGAACAACAGCAATACTCTCAACATTATTCACTGTTGTTGGGCATGAATAAAGGCCCGCATTCGCTGGGAAAGGAGGTTTATTTCGGGGCTGCCCCTTCTTGCCTTCTAGGCTTTCAAGCAAAGCAGATTCTTCACCACAAATGTAGGCTCCTGCGCCTCTGTGAAGATAGACATCAAAATCCCAACCACTTCCTGCAGCATTTTTACCCAAGAATCCAGCATCGTAGGCCTCATCAATTGCCTTTTGAACCGCCAAAGCTTCATGATAAAACTCGCCACGAATATAGATGTAAGCTGTATGTGCATTGATAGCAACGCCAGCAAAAAGACAGCCTTCAACCAATTTATGAGGATCATAACGTAGAATATCTCTATCTTTGCATGTCCCTGGTTCACTCTCATCCGCATTCACAACAAGGTAATGTGGCTTCGCTGATGGTGGTGGCATAAAGGACCATTTCAACCCTGTTGGGAAACCTGCGCCTCCTCTACCACGTAAGCTTGATTTTTTAATCTCTTCAATAATCCACTCACGGCCTTTTTTAACCAATTGACCTGTTTGATCCCAATCGCCTCGGCGCTGCGCTGCTTTTAAATCAGCACTTTCAAAGCCGTAGAGATTTGTAAATATCCGATCCTGATCTTGTAGCATCTATCTATCCCCTACCTGAACGTCGTACATGTCATGTCCAACGCCGCACATGTCATGCTGAACATCGAAAATATCATCCTGAACTTGTTTCAGCATCCCTCTACTTTTCCTCATAGATCCTGAAATAAATTCAGGATGACAAGATTGATCATATTGAAAATTCATTCCGTTCACCCATTCGCCTTTGAAACTTTAGCTCTTTTAGAAGAAGGGATACTCGTTTGCCCTTGCTGCACGTGATCCTTCAAGGATGTTGGCCCAGTCACAGCGCATGAACCTGAACGACTCAATTGTGAACCCATCTGAACCTTTTTACCTGCTTTGAGATCTGCAAGAATCGCCTCAAGGCGCTCTTCATTGAGATCTTCAAAAAAGTCATCATTGATCTGAACCATCGGTGCATTCACACAAGCGCCCAAGCATTCAACTTTGGTCAATGTAAAAAGACCGTCCTCTGTTGTTTCACCGGCTGAAATACCTAACTTACGTTCTATTAAATCAACCAATTTGTCCGATCCGCAAAGCCAGCATGGCGTTGTTTGACAGAGCTGAATATGAAACTCACCAACAGGCTCTTTGTTGAACATTGTATAAAAAGTTGCAACTTCATAGACACGCACTTTCGGCATTTCCAAAATCTCAGCAATTCTATCCATAGCAGCTGTACTGACCCAATTGCCATTTTGTCTTTGCGCCAAATCCAACAAGGGCAAAACAGCACTTTGCTTCTGAGCCTCTGGATATTTTTTCAAGATCTGAGCAATTTTTTTCTGATTCTCAGCATTAAAGTCAAAGCTGTCATCCTTGCTTGACATCTTTTTCGCACCGCCACTCTCTGTCTTTTTTATGGCACTTTTAGGTGCTTTAACTGAAATCTTCTTTGTCTTTTCCATCTTTTTATCCGCTTCTAATCCAGTCATCGATCAACCTCCCCGAACACAATGTCAATCGACCCAATAATCGCAACGACGTCCGCAAGCATGTGCTTTTTAGACATCATATCCATAGCTTGCAAATGCGCAAAACCTGGGGCTCTAATCTTACAGCGATAAGGCTTGTTTGTCCCATCTGAAACCAAATAAACACCGAATTCACCTTTCGGTGCTTCTACAGCCGTGTATGTCTCACCCTCTGGCACGTGATAGCCTTCTGTATATAATTTGAAGTGATGAATCAAAGCCTCCATTGACTGCTTCATCTCATCACGCGGTGGCGGTGTGATTTTATGATCTTGAACCTTGACAGGCCCTTCTTTTGGCATTTCACGTAAACATTGACGGATAATGCGATTTGACTGACGCATCTCTTCAACACGTACCAAGTACCGTGCATAACAGTCACCCGTTGTCGCAACAGGCACATCAAAATCGATCTTGTCATAGACATCATATGGCTGAGATTTTCGTAAATCCCAAGCAACGTTCGAGGCTCTGAGCATCGGACCTGAAAAGCCCCAGTTGATTGCTTCTTCTTTTGTGACAACGCCAATACCGACCGTTCTTTGTTTAAAGATTCTGTTCTCAGTCAGCAGCCCTTCAAGCTCATCTACAAATTTGGGGAAAGTTTCTGTATAGGCCCAAATATCTTCAGCAAGTCCAGCTGGCCAATCTTGCGATACACCGCCAGGTCTAAAATAGTTAGCATGAAGCCTTGCACCACAAACACGCTCATAAAATTCCATCAACTTTTCACGCTCTTCAAATCCCCAAAGGGCTGGCGTAATCGCACCTACATCAAGCGCATAAGTTGTTAAATTCAGAATATGATTCAAAATTCGCCCAATTTCTGCAAAAACAACACGAATATATTGCCCTCTCGGCGGGGGAGCAATGCCTAATAGTTTTTCAGTTGCAAGCGCAAAAGCATGCTCTTGGTTCATCGGCGCAACATAATCAAGGCGATCAAAATAGGGCAAAGCTTGCATATAGGTCTTATATTCAATCAATTTCTCAGTACCACGATGCAAAAGACCAATATGAGGATCCGCTCTTTCAACAACCTCACCATCAAGCTCTAAGACAAGACGCAACACACCGTGAGCCGCAGGATGCTGTGGTCCAAAATTGATCGTGTAAGGTTTAATATGCTTATCTTCTGACATTCTTTTTCCTAATGTTTCTCTTGAGTCTCATACCTTTACGTTACTGATTCTGCGCATAGGCTTTTTCATCACCTGGCAGCAAGTAGTCTTGCTGAATCCGATCCGTCATGCCTTCCCATGGGCTTAAGAAATCAAAATTCCTAAAGTCCTGCTTCAATTGAACAGGCTCATAAGCAACACGCTTTTGCTCACCATCGTATCGTAATTCCACATAACCTGTCAGCGGGAAATCTTTCCGCAGAGGAAAGCCTTCAAAACCATAATCTGTGAGGATGCGGCGCAAGTCTGGATGATCATCAAACAAAATACCAAACATGTCGAATACTTCACGCTCGAACCATCCTGCTGTTGCATAGAGTTTTGTGGCCGTTGGCAAAGAAACAGTTTCTGACACAGCAACTTTCAAACGAACACGACGATTAAAAGACATGCTCAGAAGGTGATAAACAACTTCAAAACGCGCAATCCTGTCAGGGAAATCAACACCGCAAATATCCATCAATTGCGTAAACTTGCACCGAGAATCATTCTTCAGAAAAGTCAATAAAGGCAAAAGATGTTGTGCTGGAACCATTAGCGTCAGCTCATCTTGAGCAAAATAATGCTCATCAATAAAAGAACCAACCTTTGAGAGCAAATAAGCATCAAGCTCTTCCATCTCAGCTTTTTTCTTTTCTCGCAATTCATTAACCATCTGTCTATTCCTTCACTGACATCAATTACAAAGAAAGGCTTTTCGCACGTTCAGAACGATCAATTGTCTTACGACCCTTAATCTTTTTTTGCAATTGCATAATCCCATAGACCAAAGCCTCAGCCGTTGGCGGACAACCCGGCACATAAATATCGACAGGAATAATACGATCACATCCCCTTACAACCGAATAAGAATAATGGTAATAGCCTCCACCATTCGCACAAGAACCCATTGAAATCACCCACTTTGGATCAGCCATCTGGTCATAAACCTTGCGCAAAGCTGGTGCCATTTTATTTGTTAAAGTCCCTGCAACAATCAATACATCGGCTTGACGTGGACTTGGACGCGGAATCACACCGAATCGATCCAAATCATAGCGGCTCATATAGGCATGAATCATTTCAACCGCACAGCAGGCAAGGCCAAAAGTTAATGGCCAAAGTGATCCTGTTCTGGCCCAATTGAGCAGATCTTCAAACTTCGCTGCAACATAGCCCTTGTCTTGAATCTCATCATTCACAGACTTCATATAGGCTTCTTTGAGAGCTTCTATCCCAGGTGCTTGACCGTTCTCTATTTCTGTCTTGGGCAAAATCACTCCCATTCTAAAGCTCCTTTTTTCCACTCATAAATGAATCCAACTGTCAGAATGACCAAAAAGCCAAACATCGACCAAAAACCAAAGCCCCCAATTTTACCAAGACTCACAGCCCAAGGAAATAGGAAAGCCACTTCAAGATCAAAAATAATAAAAAGGATAGCAACCAGATAAAAGCGAACATCAAAACGACGTCTCGCATCACCGAATGCTGGAAAACCACATTCAAAAGCAGAGAGCTTTTCGCTATCAGGATTTTGCTTACCAACAAGCAGTGAGGCACCAACCATTACGATCGAAAGGCCTGCTGCAATGCCCAGAAATATTAAGATAGGGAGATATGGAGATAGAAAAAATTCTTGTGCCATTTGTTGTTCTCTACTTCTTTTTTCTTATATTATTTTTCACTTGAATCAGACAATTTGACTTTACACTTTCTAAAAGCATTGTCAACAAGTTCTATTGAAAAATAATTAAGGCAAAGCATTTTTTTCCATCAATCCCGCGCCATCCTTTTTGCTCTCAAATGCTTCTCAAACAAGTCACTGAATGTATTCTCTTTTTTGCCCCTCAATCCTGGATCATTTCCCGTGATCATTTTATCGAGCATTCTGCCGAAAAGACTTAGGACATCTACCTGATCATCATGTTTTCCTTGTGGAAATGAAATAATTTCAGCAATCAAATCATGGCACCAAAGAGCATTTTTTGGCACATAAATCTTCCCCATTGCCATGCGCGCTTGAATCGCGCGTGCTCTACTCGCCTTATCAATTGCCGATACAAATTGTTCCCGGTATCCGTAGATTCTTTTTTCCTGCTGGCGTTTTTGAATAAAAGGCCCCAAAGACTTTGAGATTTGTCCTGCTTCTTCTGCCCACATAATAGGCTTATATTGATTCATCAAATCAAGAAACACCTCGACCCAAACATCTGTATTGGTTTGCCCACGCCACCAATCCAGCAGAAAAATGTCATCATTGGCATTTACACCAATGACACCGTGCACTGTATAGTCACCGCCATTCGAGCTAATCGCATAGTCACTCGCACCATAAATCTTCATGCTTGAAAGATCAGGCATCTCATCATAATACCGAATCCAATCTTCTTTAAAATAGGCACCTTCATCTGGCATTGGATTTTGCTGATAAAGGGCAGACCAATTCCGCGTTGATTGAATTTTTTTCTCAACCAATAATTGATCGATCGACATCCACTCTGGCCACAAAGCCTCTCCCGCAGCCCGGCCCAATGGATCATTCTCTTCCGCAATCGCTTTTAAACAGACGACATCCCACTTCTCATCTTGATGATATTTCAGAATCCGTCCTGCCAAATCATCTTCATGCCAGCGTGTTTGAATCAGAACAATGCCTGCATCTGGCTTAAGCCTTGTTCGCAAATCAGCCAGATACCACTCCCAAATGCGATCTCTCATCAATTGCGAATCCGCCTCAACTCGCCCTTTAAGCGGATCATCAATCACAACAAAATCAGCACGTCGTCCGGTCACTGATCCCCCAACACCAACGGCAAAATACTCACCCCCTTTTTCCGTATCAAAACGCCCAGAGGCACGACTGCTTTGCGACGATGAAAAGCCAAACAGATTTTTAAAAGTTGGACTTTCGATCATACTCCGAGCTCTGCGCCCGAATCTCTCAGAAAATTCCTGCGTATGACTCGCTGAAATCACTGAATGGGTTGGATGACACCCCATGTAAAAAGGCACAAAAAGTAAATTTCCGTACGTACTTTTTGCATGTCCTGGCGGCATAAAAACCATGAGACGCTTCAGCTTTCGATCAGCCATCAATTGTAATTTTTGAATCAAATACAGGTGATGCCGAGCTGGTTTTAGCTCACCTGCATACTCACAAAAATAACGAAAGCCCTTACGGGCTCGACGTCTTTGATAAAGCTCTGTCAGAATTTTCTTAGCACTCATTCTGCACCCTGCTCCTCAATCAATCCCAAAAGCTCCTGATCACTCAAGGCTTCTAACTTATTCATCGTTGTTTCTTCAGATACCTTTGTAGTCCCTGATCCTTTTTTATCGCTCTTGCCCCAAAGGCGATCTAAAAGAGAATTGGCTGCTTGCAGGCGAATATTTCCAGTCAACTCAGAATCAAGGGTAAGCTCATAGAGAATGCGTAATGCTGTTTTGGCATATTCGGCCTTTTCACGCTCTTGTACAATCAGTCCCTTTTTGCGTGACTTTAGCACAGTCTTTTGTTTTCCAGTCTTCTCCATTTTCTCCTCCCCCTCTATTTAATATAACAGATAATTTATTTTGAATGTTAATTTTTATTCATAAAATATTGACACTTCTATTTTGGAATGGAAAGAAACCCTCAAAATCACTTCTTCCTTATGGAGAGTCATATGTCTTCTATACAGCCCATCACTCTTTATACCTATAGAAAAACAGCTCAATCTCAGCCTTGCGTTGTTTTAAAGCACACAATTCTGCGCAATCAATTTACATTCTTTTTAAGCATCAAAAATAAGAATCTTCTGGAAAGACACATCATCTATTGTCCCAATCCCTTACCTGCTGACATTTCACCTCTTTGGCGAAGATATATTGAAGCCTGTGCTTATGCGCTCAACTCATCACATCTGAATCAATATGTTGATCCTGAACATCAAAAAGCTGAACCAATGAGTCTTGCAAAAGCACATGAACGCTTGACTGAGCTGCACACAGATCTTTTCATCAGATATGGTCGATACGGCAGCAAACCCAATGATCATTTTTTAGAAACGCTCACAACGCACATGATTGGCATGCTCACGATGAATTCAACTGACTCATCAGGGGACCGGGCATTTGCATTCTTTAAATTAGCCTCTAGATGCGGACATAGCGATGCTCAATATCATGTGGCTGAGTATTATGGCATAGGCCTCAGGCGCGAACAAAATTTTGAAAGAGCTTTTCATTATTTTAATCGCGCTGCGGATCAAGGTCATCCTGAGGCACTTATCAATTTGGGGTGTTTTTATTTTAATGGATTCAGAACCCAAAGAGATCTCGAAAGAGCAAAACATTACTTTCATCTGGCTGCCGCGCAAAATCACCCCCTGGCCATTCAGAATCTCAGCCTCTGTTATACAGAAAAGATAAATGTTCCAGAAAGTTTAGAAGAATCCCTTGCGCCCTATCAAAACCTGATTGTAATCTCAGGCCCAGATCATGATCGAAACGGCATATTACAATTTTGCGAATTGCTAGCAAATGCAATGCTTAAAGGTATAAATGGGCAGAAAAACATAAGATGCGCTATCGGTCTTTTAAATATTGTCATTGCACATAATGCACAGTCAGAAACGCCAGGTAATATTTATCACTCAGCTTGTTTATCTTTAGCAAAACTTTATCAAAGAGGATTTCAAAACCGCTATTTCTTTTTAAAGCCGCAGCGCGATAAGGCTTACCAACTCTTCTTAAAAGCCTTCCCACTTCCAGAGGCTTTTTACCGATGCGCTCACCTCTCAAGAGCACTGATGAGAGATCATGAAAATCTCATCATCCCTATCAATCCCCGGAACTTTCTTACATATCTAATTAAAGCAGCAGACTTAGGCTACAAAAAGGCGCAATTTGAACTTGGAGAGATTTATGCACCACAAGATATAAAGAATTCACTGCATTATTATTCTCTGGCTGCTGCACAAAATCATCCTGAATCTATAAACATTCTAGGATGCGTCTATTATTATGGCACTGGTAAAAAAGTCAATTATAAAAAAGCCTTTTCTCACTTTGTCAGAGCTGCAGAATTGGGGCACGATTACGCATTTGCAAGTCTAGCGATATGCTATGAGCATGGTCATGGAGTCCCTAAAAATCTTGAAACAGCTCTCCATTACTTTAGGTGTTTTGCTCAAATCTCACCCAGAAATGCACGGCATGAACAGCTTGATGTAAACTGTAAAATTTCTCTTGCTAGAGCCTATCAAACGGGTGATGCTGGTCAAATTCATTTTCAAAAAGCTCTCCAACTTTTAACAGAAGTCACTCAGATCAACACTCCCATCAACAAAAATTACAGTGCTTTGGCAGAAGCGCACGCAGCTCTTGCAGATATTTACACCAACGGTCATTTTGATCATACCTTTACGCTCCCAATTGATCAAAAAAAGGCTGTGTCTCACATTCAAAAAGCTGTTGAATTTTATCAAGATATCCAACCTTCTGACCCAGAAGTCCAAAGGAAAAAGTCTTCTTTTCAGTTCAGGCTTGCCCTTTTATACTTAACAGGTGTGGGCACAGAGGGAGATATCTTGCCACGTGACCTTGATCAATATATCCACTATCTGGAACAAGCGGCAATCAATGGAAATTCAAGTGCTCAATATCAGCTCGCTTTTCATTACGAAAATGGACTTCCAGAAATTATTGAATCAAATCAGTTAGTTGCTACAATTTATTATTTATCTGCTGCAACTCAAAATCATGATGAGGCCTTCGCCTGGATCGATCAAGTCATGCCAAAAAAAGAACAGAATTCCTGAACCATCAGAGATTAACAATTCACCTCTTATTCTAAATTTGATATCATTATACAAAACACGAGGAGATTCAAGATGACAAACCTGGCCATACAAAAAAATAATCATATTCAATCAAACAATGAAACTGATCCAATTTACCTGTTCCAGTCTTATACTGTGAGATCATGGTCACCTCTTAAGCTCAATAAATCAGTTGAAACACTGCAACTACGAGCATCAGAGATAAAACCTTATTTTGGCGCCAATCATAAAACGATTTTCGATTATGTCATTCTTGCACCTGATCAAGATCAAAGTGAGAAGCTTGGTTATTGTTGGAACATCTATTCCATAGCCTGCAAGACACTCACAAAACGAAAGCACGTAAAAAAAGAGGACCAGGACACTTTTTTCACACTCCTTGAAGTGATTCATGAATATAGTAAAACAAGTAAATTTTCATCTCCGCTTGATCATTTTCTTTTAGGCCTTGTCCACTATCACCTTGCTTATTGTAATGCCAATGGCATTGGGACACAGAAAAACAAAACCAAAGCGCTTAAAAACTTTATATCCGCATCTAAATGTGGTATTTCCCAAGCAACAGAGTTTCTGACTTTTGCTGAACAACTTGGATTAGTGAGCCCTCCTACTAAAAAAAAGCACCACGTCCGAGCAATTTGCACCGACACAAAGTAAAGTAAATGTACTCTATCGCCTAGGACTCTGATATCTCAGAAAAGCCATTTATGACTACACAAGGCAGGGAATCAATTGGATGCTGATCGCTGCTTTTCCATGATGATGTCTATTTAACCCGATCGATGCGATTAACGAACTCTCTATTCATTCCTCAGCAAATATGGTAGGCTTAGGCTTTCTCACATTTCTATAAAAGAACATCCAATGACATCTTTTGACACTATCAACCAAAACCCCTTTGACTGGTTTCGCACCTGGTTCAGTGAGGCTGAACTCAAAGAGCCACGGGACCATAATGCCATGGCTCTTGCGACATCGAATGCAAAAAATGAACCCTCTGTGCGCATGGTCTTGCTCAAAGAATGGGGACCTAATGGTTTTGTCTTTTATACCAATACAGATTCACACAAAGGCCAAGACCTTTCCGAGAACAAACGCGCATCTATTTGTTTTTACTGGAAATCTTTATCAAGACAAATCAGAATCGATGGAGATGTTTCTCTTGTAACGCCTCATCAAAGCGATGCTTACTTTGCCTCAAGACCAAGAGATGCACAGGTTGGCGCTTGGGCTTCTCAGCAGTCTAGGCCCATGGAACATATGGATGATTTACAAAAAGCGATTGCAAAAATAGAGACTCAATATGCGGGCAAACCAATTCCGAGACCTCCTTATTGGCAAGGCTATTGCATTGTCCCGAGCCATATTGAATTTTGGGAAGAAGGTCTTTTTCGGCTTCACCAACGTGTTTTATACCAGATGACAAAGTCAGCTAAAGGTGACTGGTCATGGACAAGCACACGACTTTATCCATAGGACATAAAATGAGCTTCACACACACCGATGATCATCAAAAATTGCGCATATATGCAAGCATTGCAAGCGTGACGATTGCAACCATTTTGGTCCTGATGAAACTCTATGCCTATGTGGAAACAGGATCGATGACTGTTCTTTCTGCACTGATTGATTCAAGTGTTGATCTCATGACCTCAAGCATTATTTTTATCGGCATTCGGAAAGCACTCAAACCAGCAGATCAATATCATCGTTATGGACATGGGAAAGCGGAATCTCTTGTTGCTCTTGTCCAAGCCTCATTTATTGTTGGCTCTTGTGTCATTTTGCTCTATGAAGTTGTGAATAATCTTTTGCATCCCAAAGAAATGCAAGCACCCGAAGTTGGAATCATTGTCATGGTCATTGCCGTTATTTTAACTCTTTGTCTGCTTCTTTTTCAAAATTATGTTATTAAGCACACCAATTCCGTTGCGATTAAAGCCGATCGCTTGCATTATCGCGGTGATTTATTCATGAACTTTTCGGTGGTTATTGTATTGATTATTTCTGGGGAATCTGGCATTTGGTACTTGGATCCGCTTTTTGCGATTGGCGTTGCAACATTCCTGATTATCGGAACAAAATCTTTGGTGAAAGATGCCTTAAACATCTTGATGGATCACGAACTCTCGCCCGATGAGCGGACGCAAATAAAAAATATTGTCATGAGTCATCCTTCCGCCAAGGGACTTCACGATTTACGATCCCGGTATGATGGCATGTATCGATTCATCGAATTTCATTTAGAGCTCTCACCCGATCTAACTTTGTGGCAGGCCCATGAAATCACAGATGAAATTGAACAGAGACTCAGAGCTCATTTTGTCCATGCAGAAATTTTAATTCACCAAGAGCCTGAGGGCCTTGATGATGATAGATTGGATCATAAATTGGGGTGAGATCCACTTTTGAGATTCAAACAATCGTCATTCAGAGCCACCTCCTTAAGAGGTGGCGTGGAATCTCTGCAATGTAATAATATAAACTGCACATATGTTATGCCCTAGAGACTCCACGCCCTCCTAAAGGGATGGCTCTGAGTGACGATACTAAATGATCTATTACGATCGTGAACTCAGCTGCTCCCTCTCAACCGACTTAAACAAGGCGGTAATGTTTCCTTCACCAAGGCCTTTTGCGCCTCTACGCTCAATCAATTCAAAGAAAATGGGGCCGAGCAATTCTTTGGTAAAAATCTGAAGCAAATAATGACGCGCACTATCATCCCCATCCAAAAGCAAATTATGTTTTTGCAAATAAGCAATGTCTTCGCCATGATTCATCAGTCTTTCCTTGAGATCTTGGTAATAGCTCTCAGGCGTTGGCTGAAAAGCAACGCCCTTCTGCTGAAATTCCGTCACAGCATGAACAATATTCTTTGTTTCAAAAGCTACATGCTGAAGCCCCTCGCCTTGAAAGCGATCTAGAAAAGAATTGATCTGCGAGGAAGCATCACGACTGCGAGACAAAACAAACTGTAAATCTGAATCCCCAAGCCTGAAAGAAGTTGTTTCAAAAGATGTTTTTGCCCCGAATATCTCAAAATCTTGCTGGGCTGTAAAACCCATCACTTTTTCAAGAAAATCCTTATGCTTTTCAAAATGATCTTTGAAGATATTAAAAGCCAAATGATCAATGCTGCACAGATTCCCAAGTCTAAAGTCATAAGATTTATGGAAACAAGATTCAATCTGTTTCTGATGCCTCTCATCCAGAAAATAAAAAATAACATCTCCAATACCAACAATGCCATCAAGTGAAAACAATTCTCCGATACGATGAGCTGGCGCAGCTACAGCTCCTTTCTTGAGGGCTTCGGCATAAGCATTGATTGCATTATCAACCTTAAGGCCAATTGCACAAATACCTGCTTGATGCGTTGACTCAAAAGCAGTTTTAAAATGATCTTCTTCATTCACATGAAAACAAAGAACATCATTAGCTTGATAGGCCTTTACATTACCTTGACTTAAAAAATCAACCGGATTTAAAGATATTTTAGAAAAGAGAGACTCAAGATTTTCGCAGCTACCTGCGAACTCCAGAAAAAAAACTGACTGAATAGAAAGTGGATTTAACATTTTATGATGACTTTATTTTTATAATAGGGATAATAGCAGATATAGCACCTTTGTATTGTAAATGGAATCCTCAACATGTCTAGTCAAATTTCAACCCTTATTGAAAAAGCAACAAATCTGAAAGATGCTTTTGAACCCATTGGTTGCGCTCAGAGTTTTGGCGCAAAATATCTGGAAACACAATTTGGCCCTGCTGCGATTTTACCCCAAAATTTGATTATCAATTGTGAGTGTGATCCGGAGATCTCTCTTGCAGAACGCCTTACAAATTCAACTGAACGAGACATCTTATTTTCTTATTTTCAAGAAGTTGGCGATAAGGTTGAGACAATTTTGAGTCAGCAAAAAAGACCTCTGGTGATTGGCGGCGATCATTCTTTATCAATCGCCACAGTCTCTGGTTTCAAAAAACATCACCCCTCCTCAGATATTGCTCTTGTTTGGGTTGATGCTCATCTTGATTCACATACGCCAGAAACAAGTCCGTCTCAGAATTTACATGGAATGCCACTGGCTGTTTTAATGGGACATGGCCATAAGGACCTTTGTAATCTCTATGAGCTTGGGACAAAATTAAAGCCTGAGAACCTATTCATTATTGGCGCACGCTCATACGAGCAAGGAGAGTTTGACCTTCTTAAAAAATTAAATGTACGCGTTTATTTTAAAGAAGAAGTTGATAGCCGCGGCTTTGAGAATTGCTTTGCAGAAATTCTCTCTATTCTCTCTCAGAAAGCGCTGCCATTTGCTGTAAGTCTTGATTTAGATGTTATGGATCCTTCATTTGGATCAGGCTTTGGATCGCCAGAAGCAGGTGGAATCTCTCCTGATGAGTTATATTCAATTATGGAGAAGCTTTCTCTTGAGACTTTGTGTAAAATGGTAGAAATTGTAGAATATAATCCGACACTCGACGAAGAAGGAAAAACAAAAAATGTCATCACCAACCTCATCAACCATCTCACACATGCACGATCATCTCTCTAAGTCACTCGAGATTATTGAAGCAGAATCACATTATTGCGCCCATAACTACCACCCTCTTCCCGTTGTGATTGACCACGGACAAGGTGTTTGGCTTTATGATGTTGAAGGTCGCAAATATCTTGATATGATGTCAGCTTATTCTGCCGTGAGTCATGGGCATAGTCATCCTGAGCTTGTCAAAGTTGCGCAAGATCAAATTGCCAAACTTTGCATCACCTCAAGAGCCTTTTACACAAGTAAACTTGGTCCTTTCTTAGCCAAAATCTGCACCCTATCAGGATTGGATATGGCATTGCCGATGAACACAGGCGCAGAAGCTGTTGAAACAGCTATCAAAGCCTCACGACTCTGGGGATATGAAGTTAAAAAAATACCGGAAGGCAAGGCTGAGATTATTGTTGCTACAAACAATTTCCATGGCAGAACAACCACGATTGTTGGATTTGCTTCTGAAGAAATTTCAAGACACCATTTTGGCCCTTTCACACCTGGTTTTATCCAGGTTCCTTTTGGTGATATTGATGCGATTAAAAAAGCAATCACGCCTCATACATGCGCTGTTCTTTTTGAACCAATGCAAGGTGAAGCCGGCATTATGATTCCGGATGCAAACTTTCTCAAAGAACTCAGAGCCATCTGCGATCAAAACCGTGTTTTGATGATTCTTGATGAGGTTCAAACAGGCCTTGGGCGCACAGGCAAACTCTTTGCTTTTGAGCATGCGAATATCCGCCCAGATGGATTGATTCTTGGCAAAGCCTTAGGTGGCGGGATTTTGCCTGTTTCTGTTTTTGTTGGGAAGAAGGAAATCCTCTCTCTTTTCACTGCAGGATCGCATGGATCTACTTTTGGTGGGAATCCTCTTGCAGCAACAATTGGTCTTAAAGCGCTTGAACTCATCGAAGAATTGAAACTTGTTGAAAACTCTGCTAAAATGGGACATTACTTTAAAGAACAGATTTTGGCACTAGACTCTCCAGTCATCACCGAAATCAGAGCAGCAGGTCTTTGGATTGGTGTTGATCTTGATCCGGCTAAGATTACAGGGCGTCAATTTGCAGAAAGGCTTCTAAAGAAGGGCATTCTGACCAAAGATACACGCAAGCAGACACTCCGTTTTGCACCGCCGCTCATTATCACAAAAGCTGAAATCGATCTTGCCATCACAGCTATGGCTGAGGTATTGAAAGACATTTAACCCATGATCACGCCTGAAGAACTCGTTTCCCGTATCAAAGCCTATGATGAACAAGCCGATGCTGAAGTTCTGTTAAAAGCTTACGACTATGCTCAGGAAAAACATTCTAAGCAAATTCGCTCATCCGGTGAACCATACTTTTCACATCCGCTTGCTGTTGCTGGCATTTTAGCGGAAATGCGCTTAGACACCGCATCAATCATCACAGCTCTTTTACATGATGTTGTTGAAGATACAGAAGCCAGCATTGAAGAAGTTGAGAAGCTCTTTGGCCCTTCAATCGCAAAGCTTGTTGATGGTGTTACAAAACTCACAAAGCTAGAGCACCAGAGCGATGATACAAGCCAAGCTGAAAATTTCCGGAAACTTGTTCTGGCTATGTCAAAGGACATTCGTGTTCTGCTGGTGAAACTGGCTGATCGCCTGCACAATATGCGGACACTTCACTTCATTAAAAATCCACTCAAGCGCGCGCGGATTGCCCGTGAAACACTTGAGATCTACGCTCCCCTTGCAGAGCGTATTGGTATCCAAAAAATGAAGGACGAATTACAGGATCTCGCTTTTGATGTTTTGAATCCTGAAGCACGCGAATCAATTTTAAACCGCCTCTCTTTTCTCAACAAAGAGCGAGGCGATCTCATTGAAAAGATTATCAAAGAGATTGAAGAAACCTTTAAAGACAATGGTCTTCATAACTTTGTGGTTCAGGGCAGACAGAAATCAGCCTACTCCATGTGGGAAAAGATGCAAAAAAAGAACGTCACTTTTGAGCAAATCTCTGACATCATGGCCTTTCGTGTTATTGTTGAAAAAATTGAAGATTGCTATCAAGCTTTAGGAATTGCGCATAGTTCATACTCCGTTGTGCCTGGTCGCTTTAAAGATTACATTTCAACACCAAAGAAAAATGGCTACCGCTCTATTCATACAGCCGTCATTGGTCCATTCCAGCACAAGATTGAAATGCAGATCCGGACCTTTGAAATGCATGAGATCGCTGAGCTTGGTGTTGCCGCTCACTGGGGATATAAACAATCTCACGAACCTGGTAAGCACAAAGACTATGAGTGGATCCGTGAAATTTTGGACATCATGGAAAATGCTCAAAAGCCTGAAGAATTTTTGGAACACACAAAACTTGAACTGTTCCAAGATCAAGTTTTTTGCTTCACCCCCAAAGGCGTTCTGATTTCATTACCCGTTGGAGCAACGCCAGTTGACTTTGCTTACGCCGTTCACTCTCAGCTTGGGGATAGATGCGTTGGCGTCAAAATCAATGGACGCATGATGCCTCTAAGGACTCTTCTTGAAAATGGGGATCAGGTTGAGATTCTCACCTCAAAAACACAAATGCCTTCTCCTGCTTGGGAACGCTTTGTGGTTACAGGAAAAGCAAAAGCGCGTATCCGCAAATTTATCAGAACACAGCAAAAAGATCAATATATCAGCCTCGGTAAAGCAATGATTCAAAAGCTTTTCCGTGAAGAGGGATATGATTTTACAGAAAAAGCCATCGATGGTGTTTTAACGAAATTAAAACTCCCTAAAGCTGAAGATGTCTATGCCAATATTGGATCCGGTATTCTGTCTGCCCGTGAAGTTTTTCATGCCATTTTCCCTGGACATAAAACAAAAGTTAAAGATCTTGAACAGCTCAAAGATGATATTCATATGGGCTCTGAGCCTGACAAGGACTCGCAAAAATCTGGCACAAGAAAAAGGCATGCTTTACCCCTGAAGGGGCTCATTCCTGATATGGCTTACCATTTTGCCAAATGCTGCCACCCCCTACCCGGCGATCGGATTGTTGGCATTATCACAACAGGCAAAGGCGTGACGATCCACACGATTGATTGCGATACACTCGAAAATTACACAAATGTTCCTGAAAGATGGATCGATGTCGAATGGGACAAAAAACAAATTGAAAACATTGGATTTGTTGGTAGAATTGTCATTTCTGTTGCAAACCAAGTTGGGAATCTGGGTACTTTATCAACAATCATCGGCAAGAATGGCGGGAATATCACGAACATCAAAATCGTCAATAGAAGTGTTGATTTCTTTGACATTCTCATTGATGTCGTCGTGCCAGATAACAGGGTTCTTTCTAATATCATGGCGGCCTTACGCGCCACACCCATTATTACGTCAGTTGAGAGAATGAGAGGCAAATAATGATTCTCGGCATTGGCACAGATTTGGTTCATATTGACCGTATCCGAAAAATTCAGGAGCGCAAACCTGGGCTTTTTTCTAAGAAAATCTTCACCAAAACAGAGCGCGATTATTGCGATGGAAAATTTGACCCGGCCATTAGTTATGCCTCACGCTATGCCGCAAAAGAAGCTGTTCTGAAAGCTTTAGGATATGGTATGAGAGAGGGTGTTTCTTGGCAAGACATTGAGATTGTAAACGATGACTTAGGAAAACCAGAACTCACTTTATCAAAAAATATCTTGGCAATTGCTGAAAAGAGATTTAATCTTTCTAATAAATTAATCAAGATCGACTTATCTTTAACAAACGAACGAGAATATGCACTTGCATTTGTCGTTATATCCTGTATGAATATGACATCAGATTAACAGAAATAAGATTAGGAAAACATATGAAAGCCTTAAGTGAAACCGTTAAAACAATTATTATTGCCCTCTTTTTAGCACTCCTTTTCAGAAGCTTTGCGTTTGAACCATACACTGTTCCAACTGGCTCGATGATTCCAGAAATTGATATTGGAGATCACCTCTTCGTTTCAAAATATGCTTATGGCTACAGCCGTTACTCATTCCCTTTCAGCTTACCAATCATTGAAGGCAGAGCCTTTCATAAATTACCATCTATTGGTGATGTGGTTGTCTTTAAGCTGCCGAAAGATACTGAATCAAATTACATCAAAAGAATTGTGGGTCTTCCTGGTGATAAAATTCAAGTTCAACGGGGTGTTCTCTACATCAATGGCAATCCTGCAAAACTTGAAAAAGTTGAAGATTATCAGTTTGATGATGGCTCAGGACAAAAGAAAACAATGTATCTTGAAACATTACCAAATGGCGTGAAACATCATATTTTACAAGATGATATCTATAGCCCACAACAAAACACAGGAATTTACGAAGTGCCGTTAGGGCATGTGTTCGGTATGGGTGATAATCGTGATAATTCCAAAGACTCTCGTTTTCTTGATGATGTCGGTTATATACCAGAAGAAAACCTCATTGGTAGAGCAGAGCTTTTCTTTTTCTCTATCAAACCGGGCGATAGTTACTGGCCACAAGATTTGAAAGAGCGTATTCGCTTCGATAGAATCCTGAAAAAAGTCGACTAAGAGACATTTCAAACAAGGTTCCTCTTATAACGGAGGAACCCTTTGTATTTTTAAACAAAGGACCTTTTTAACATGACACAAACGAATCAAACAATTATTGGCCTTTCTTGGGGCGATGAAGGCAAAGGCAAGATTGTCGATGTTTTGGCTGAAAAAGTGGATTACGTTGTTCGCTTCCAAGGCGGACACAATGCAGGCCATACACTTGTCATTGGTGATCAAGTTTTAAAATTAAGTCTTGTTCCTTCTGGGATTGCCCGCAAGGGAGTTCGATCCGTTATCGGAAATGGCGTTGTGCTAGACCCATGGTACTTCAAAGAAGAAGTAACGCGTCTGAAACAAGCGGGGATCGATGTTTCACCTGAAAGACTCCATTTATCAGACACTTTGCCTTTTATTCTTCCATTCCATAAAACTCTCGATCAGCTTAAAGAACGCAAAGCTGGCGATCAGAAAATTGGCACAACAGGCAGAGGTATTGGTCCTGCTTACGAAGATAAAGTTGGGCGTCGCTCTATTTATTTGATGGATCTTAAAGATGAAAAACGCCTTGAAGCCAAGCTTGAGAGTCTTGCTTTTCAGCACAACCCATTCTTATTATCCTGCGGTGAAAAAGCAATTGATGTCCCTGCGCTCATGGCTGACTTAAAATCAATCGCAGACTTTATCCTACCTTATGAAACATGTGTTTGGAAACTCCTTGAAAAAGCTGAGAAAGAGAATAAACGTGTTCTATTTGAAGGCGCTCAAGGAATCTTGCTTGATAATGATTTTGGCACACTCCCTTATGTAACCTCATCCAACACATTGCCAGCGCAAATTCCTCTTGGCACAGGTGCTTCAATCAAACAAATTGGTCACGTAATGGGTGTTTTAAAAGCCTATGTAACGCGTGTTGGTGAAGGCCCATTCCCAACCGAACTCTTCAATGAAGAAGGCTCTTACATTGCAAAGCAAGGTCATGAATTTGGCACAGTGACAGGCCGGCCTCGCCGATGCGGATGGTTTGATGCTGTTCTTGCGCGTCAAGCGATTCGAGTCTCCTCTGTTGATTCCATCATTATCACAAAACTTGATGTACTTGATGGTATGAAAGACGTTAAAATCTGCACACACTATATGGTTGGCAATCAAAAATTTGACCATTTCTCTTATGATCCATCACTCTGGTCTCGCCTTGAACCTATTTATGAAACACTCCCAGGCTGGAGCGAACCAACAGCTCACGTGAAAAGTTTCGACCAACTCCCTGAAAATGCGAAGACATTCGTGAATCGGATAGGCACTCTGTGCGGCGTTCCGATTCAGATGATCTCAACTGGCCCTGATCGCGATGATGTGATTGCTCTGTGATGAAACACAAGACCAAGTTACAATTAAAGCATTCACCTTCATCATTCCAAACCTAATTAACAGGTACCGTCATTCAGAGCCACCTCCATAAGAGGTGGCACCTGTCCCGCCGAAGCTTTAGCGTAGGAGGATGGAATCTCATCAATGTAAATACTAAGAACATTCTTATTGATATATCGCAGAGACTCCACGGGCCTTTCGGCCCTCTGAGTTACGCACTTGGCGAGTAACTGTTTTAAACAAACTCTCATCTTTGCACTTGTGGCAATACTAAGAAGAGATTATACTGCTGTCATTACCATGTGTTCTGCCTAATAAATAAAAGATAAGTGAGGTCTCTCGTGTTAAATTATCCCCGTTGGAAAATGATCTTTGTCATGATTTTGTGTGTGATGGGTGTTATCTACTCAATCCCAAATTTTGTCTCTAAAGAGGCTCAACAAAGCATGAGCAATTGGTCAACTCTTTTACCAGGGAAAACCATTAACTTTGGCCTTGATTTACAAGGAGGCTCGCAACTTCTACTTGAAGTTGATATCAATGCTGTCATGAAAGAACGCATGGAAGCAACAATGGACACTTTGCGAAAAGAATTCCGTCGCAATGCTGTTGGCTATGTGAACATGCGCATTTTATTGCGTGACAATGCGAAGGCTATTTCATTTGGCATTAGAGCTGGCGATGACTGGACAAAGGTTTCAAAATTAATCAAACAGGTCGATGGCGATCTCAGTGTTTCAATGAGTGAAGGTGTTGCGTATCTCTCTTACCCTGATACCTTTTTGAAACATCATGAAGATTTAGTGATGGATCAGTCCATTGAAATTGTTCGCCGCCGTGTTGATGAAACCGGGACAAAAGAACCTTCTATTCAACGTCAAGGAAAAGATCGTATCCTTCTTCAATTGCCTGGCCTTGAAAACCCTGATGAACTCAAAAAGCTTTTGGGTAAAACAGCAAAATTAAAATTCCAATTGGTTGACTTAGAAGCAAGCAATGAAGTTATGTCTACCGGTAAAGTCCCATTGGGCAAAACAGCTCTTCCTCTTCAAGAAGATCCAAATCAGAACATTGTTGTTGAGGCACCTGTTATCATCACAGGTGATATGCTTGTGGATGCTCAGCCAAACTTAAATGAAGGCAGGCCCGTTGTTTCATTTCGCTTTGATTCAATTGGAGCAAAGCGCTTTGGTGAAGCAACCACTGCCAATGTTGGACGCCCTTTTGCCATTATCCTTGATGATGAAGTTATAAGCTATCCGCGTATTTCACAACCCATTCTATCTGGTAGTGGTATTATTACAGGCAGCTTCACTGTTCAAGAAGCACATGACCTCGCCCTGCTCTTACGCTCCGGTTCCCTTCCAGCGCCAATTACCGTGATTGAAGAACGCACTGTTGGTCCAGGATTAGGCGCTGACTCTGTGAAAGCTGGTACACTTTCTGGCCTTGTTGGGTGCGGTCTTGTGATTGCCTTTATGTTAATTTCTTACGGCTTTTTTGGGATTTTGGCCAATCTTGCACTTATATTCAATATCTTTTTCATCATCGCTCTTTTATCTGCGTTTCAGGTCACCCTCACCTTACCTGGGATTGCTGGGATCATCCTCACAATCGGGATGGCCGTTGATGCAAACGTGCTTATTTATGAGCGCATTCGGGAAGAGTTAAAACTAGGAGCAAAACCAATCGCCTCGATTGAGGCAGGCTTTAGCAGAGCACTCAGCGCAATTATTGATGGAAACCTGACCACATTGATTGCAGCCTTTTTGCTTGCTTACTTTGGATCAGGTCCTGTTCGAGGATTTGCTGTGAACTTATCCGTTGGTATTATCACCTCAATGTTCTCAGCCATCATGATCACAAGACTTTTGATTGTTCTCTGGTTCTCATATAGAAGACCAAAGACAATTCATCTATAGAGAAAAACTTCAGATTCCTCTCATTTTTTTATTGCGTAAAGATGAGAGGAATGGTATCTCTAATGCAGACTGAATATCTCGCAAAATTTAGTCTTGAAAAATAAAAGGGCGCGTAGCTCAGCGGGAGAGCACTACGTTGACATCGTAGGGGTCACTGGTTCGATCCCAGTCGCGCCCACCATTTTCAAGCTTCATCAAAAGTGCCACACAATTGGCAACACATCAAATAAATCATGATTCATTAATAAAAATCGCCTATTCTATGTACATGTCAATAATTTTATAGAGTGCAGATAAACATATGAATACTCTCGTCGATCAAAATCCAGATAAAATCAAATGGGGACTGATGATTGGTGCTATCGGCGTTGTTTATGGCGACATCGGTACAAGCCCTTTATATGCGCTTAAAAGTACATTCATCATGGGCGGCCTCAATGTAACAAATATGAACGTACTCGGCCTCTTAAGTGTTTTCATCTGGACGCTCATCATGATTGTCTCCGTCAAATATGTGAGCCTTGTTTTAAAAGTTGACAACCATGGTGAAGGCGGAATTCTTGTTTTATCTTCTCTCTTTGAAAGACTTAAAATCAAACGCGTTGGTCATTTCCCAATGGTTCTTGGCATTATTGGCGCGGCTCTTTTCTTTGGAGATGGAAGCATAACACCAGCGATTTCTGTTCTATCGGCTCTTGAGGGATTGCATTTAATCTCCCCTACGCTCTCAAACAACGTCGTTTTCTTATCAATTGTGATCTTGACTCTCCTTTTTGCTATCCAAAAAACAGGCAGCGGTAAATTAGGTAATTATTTTGGCCCCATCATTTCACTCTGGTTTATTGTCATCGCCCTGTTAGGTGTCATACAGATATACCAAAATCCACATGTGCTACTGGCGCTAAATCCTTATTATGCCCTTCATTTTCTGACACATCATGGACTTGCTGGATTTGTGATTCTCGGCGGAACAATTCTTGTGGTCACAGGGGCTGAAGCGCTTTATGCTGACATGGGACATTTTGGACGCAAACAAATTGAACTCTCATGGACTTTTTTTGTTTTGCCTTCATTGGTCCTCAATTATCTAGGACAAGGTGCACTCCTTCTCTCTCAACCTGAAGCAATTTCTAATCCATTTTATAATTTAGTACCTCCAGTTTTTCTTTATCCAATGATCATCCTTGCAACGCTTGCAACGATTATCGCCTCTCAAGCTGTGATATCTGGTGTTTTTTCAGTCGCTTGGCAGGCAATCATGCTTCATTATTTACCACGCATGCAAGTCATGATGACATCAAACGATCAAATGGGCCAAGTCTATGTTCCTGTTGTGAATTATATTCTGTACTTTATGACAATTGGCGCTGTGTTGCTTTTTAAAACATCTGATAATTTAGCTGTGGCTTATGGACTGACTGTTGCAGGACTCATGCTCATTACAAGTGTTTTAATTTATTTGCTTGCTCATCATGAATGGCACTGGAGTAAATTAAAACTTTGTCTCGTTTTTATACCTTTAATCGCAATTGATGCAATCTTTGTTTTATCTAATATGATCAAAATTGTTGAAGGCGCCTGGTACTCTTTCTTAATCGCGCTTGCAGGCTCTTATGTCGTATGGGTTTGGGTTCAAGGCAATCGAGCCAGGAATGATCAGCGTCTTCCGATGCAACGCAATCTAAAAGCTTTTCTGCATCATCACGCACAGCTTCATCATGAAAGAATACCCAATACAGCCATTTTCATGTGTCGTTCTCCTAAAATTGTGCCTGACTCTTTAACAGTACATCTCACGCACAATAAGTTTTTGCATGAAAAAATGATCTTTATTTCAATTCTAACAAAATCAGTTCCCTACATCCCAAAACGTGAAAAGTTTTCTTATGAACATATTGAAAAGAATGCCTACCAAATCGTTGCAAACTTCGGGTTTAAAGAAGTACCTGATCTGCACAAAATTGTTTTCTGGGCACGAGAGAAAGGCATTTTGTCTCCTGATGAAGAGGTCTCGTTCTTCTTGAGCAAATATATCCCGATTGCCTGTCATCATTATAGGCTCAGCGGCTTTAATGAAAAATTCTTTATGTTTCTTTCCAAAAACTCTGTTCCGAACTATGACTTCTTTGAAATCCCGCATGAAAAAGCTTTAGAGCTTGGAATCAGGTACCGCATATAAGCATATTACTTTGCAGCGAATTTCATTCCGATAGTCTGGCAACGATTTACAATCCAGCCCTTCACTTGATCTAAAACAACATGAATAATCGGCAGAAAAATGAGAGCCCCTAACATATTTGCAAAAAACATAAAGCTAAGCAGACGCCCCATATCTGATTGAAACTTCAATGGTGAAAAATTCCAGATTAAGGTTGAAAGAGACAAAGTAACACCCGTGAAAAAGATCGCAGCCCCTGTTGTTTGAACGGCTTTACGATAGGCAGATGGGAAAGGATCTCCTTCTTTCAAAAAGCGTTGTAATTGAGCATATAAATATATGCCATAATCCACACCAATACCAACACCAAGCGCTGCAATCGGCAAGGTCGAAATTTTAAGCCCAATATCCATCATCCCCATTAAAGCATTCGTCATCAATGAGACCAAAACCAACGGCAGCAGAATTGATATAACACCAATGATCGATCTAAATGAATAATAACAAATAACAAAAACAGCCAGATAAATGCCAAACACGATACTAAATTGTGCATCACGCACTACATCATTCGCACTTTTCAAAACAGTAAGGTTGCCGCCTCCCACTTCAAAGTGAACCAAATCGCTCTGATGATTTTTTAAATAAGAATCGATATAGGCGTAAATGTTTTCAATTGTTTCGTATTTATGATCCTTTGCATAAAGCGTAATCGGCATAACAGAGCAATCTTCATTAAGCAGTCCTGAGGATGTCTCAATTGATGAAATCGAGCGAACCAAAACGTATTTATTGCGCACAAGAGAGTTCCATTTTACAAAACCCTCATTCCACCCCATTGTTGATCTCTTCATAATATTTGGCAATGAATAAGAATTTGTCACAAGGGGATGTCCACGCAAAAACCACTCAAACCTATCAATTTCTTTAACAATCGGATATTGAATACAACCATTCGCTTCTGTTTTTGCATAGATCTGAACCGTGTCAATACCAATATTAAATTTTTCATTAATGAAAAAAACATCTTGATTATAAATGCTATTCTTGTGGAACTCTGGCGTTCCAATACCCTGATCCCCAATTTTAACTTCGCCAGCCTTATAGTATGAAACACCCAACAAAACGATAAAAAGCAGAAAAATAATATAGCGAGAAGAATGATTCAATAATTTTTCCATCCATGATAATGGGTAGTTAATAAAAAGATCTTCTAGATGAATCCCTGATTTAACAGGACAAAAACTCAAAATCAACGGCAATAGAAATAGGTTAGCAACAAGAATGCACGCAATACCAAGAGTGGCTGTATAAGCAAGGTTTTGCAAAATAGGAATCGGGATGAGATCAATGGCCAAAAAGCCAATACCATCTGTTAAAAGCGCCATTGAGCCTGGGAAAAAAAGCTCTTTAAAGCTTTGTTGCGCTGCCTCTATTTGACTCAGCCCATCTTCACGTACTTTATGAACATACTTATTAACCATTTGCAACCCATGGCTAACAGCAATAGCAAAAATAAGAAATGGCAACAAGATTGAAAAAGGGTCGAACCAAAAATTAAAAAAACACATAAGGCCAAACTGCCAAACCAATGCTATCATTCCAATAAAAACAAGCACTAAAGGGAGCACGAACGACCTTATGTAAAAATAGAGAAGCCCAATTGTCATCACAACAGAAAGAGCAAAAAAGATAAAAATACTTGTCTTTGCATTCGACAAGCTCCCTAATATTTTTGTAAAGCCGATCATATGCATTGAAATAGTAGGCCCCGTATATTTAACTCTCAGCTGATCCAATTTTGATGATAAATCAACATAGTCAATATTTTTTGATTCACCCAAATCGATTGAGATCATCGCTGATGTAAAATCTTTGGACACCAGAAACCCAAGATACTGAGATTTCATAATATTGCTTTTGACAATCTCAAAATAATCAGATGTGGGCTGAAAATCAGCAGGTATCAAGTTGCCTCCAGCAAAACCATCTTCAATCACTTCAATAAATCGAGCATTCGGTGTAAAGAGTGATAGAATACGGTCTCTCTCAACATAGGGCAGATAATACATTTCGTCCGTTAGACTCTTAAGGACATTCATAAAGTTCGGCGTAAAAATTGTTCCTTCTTTCGAATGGAGTGCAATCAGTATTTTATTAGCCCCGCCAAAATCAGCGCGATATTTTTTAAAAACATCAATCATCGGATGGTTTTTTGGCAACTGTTGATCGAACCCCTGATTGACAGTTAAATGTAGACTTTCATAAAAGCAAAAAAGAGTGAAAACAAGAAACAGACCTATAATTATAGACCTAAATTTTAACAAAAGCGCAGCAATTGCATTCAAGGAGATTCGTTTCATTCTATCACATCCCTCACCATCGGAAGGGATGAGAGATGAACTTTTTCAATACCACCATCTCCACAAACAAGTGCTAAATCCGGGCTCAGCAAAAAAACATCTGAGAGATTTTGACTTGATGCTAATTGATGAGCTGAAAAACTTTCATCATCAACTGATCCCATATATAAATGGCCTGAGGCACCTACCAAGATTTTTCTGCCCTTCATCTGATCATAACCAAACAAAGAAGAAGCAGGCTCTAATGTCTGAGATTGAAACGCATTTGTTGTGAGATCATAAAAAGATAAATTTCCTTGTAGCCCCAACAAAACAAATCGTCCCTCACGCTCAGGATAGATCCCAAAAATTGATTTTTTATCAAGGGCATGGATTTCTGTAAAAGTAAACTCACCCTCTGGAGACAAAACTGCTTTTCTGATCGAGCCCATTTCACCAACCAACAAAAATTCATCATTTCCAAGTGGTGTCATATCATACAAATGAGCATTATCAAAAGGTAGCTTAATTCTTGACCAAGACTCACCTTCATCATGCGAAACTAAGAACAGGCCATAGGCCCCAATCGCAATCACGTACTTCTCAAATGGATAGATTTTAAAAATGGGCTGTTCCCAGTCTGGAGCTTGATGAACAAGGCTCCAATTTTTGCCACCATCTTCTGTTTTTAAAATTTGACTATCATAACCTGCTGCAAAACCCACTAAAGGAGTCTTAAAACAAATTGTTGTCAAAGTTTGTTCTGTTGGTGTTGATTGACTATGAATCCAGGTTTCACCGAGATCTTCTGTTGATAAAATCGTTCCGAACTCACCTACTGCCCAAATTTTTTGAGTTGTTTCATCTTGCAAGGCAAAAGATAGGATCATTGAATGTTCAGGATTTCTCTCATCATGTTTGGCTTGATCAGAATGATTGAAAACACCTGAGACGTGCGCAAAAGACTGAATTGGAGTTACGACCAAAAACAAACCCAAAACCAAAAAATAGGTTTTCAGATGCTTTATTCTTAATCCATATCCTCTATAAAATCGATTCAATCCACACTCCAAACAATATCTGACACATATTACCTTAGTCCGGCACGACGTAAAGTCTCTGGCTTAAAGTCTGCCGCTGTTACATTTGTGCTATAATTATAAACAGGCTCTTGGTTATCAAATCCATTGGCTGTGTATCGACCTGATCTTAGGTCATACACGACTTCAAGTGTTGTCCAAAAAACCGGGACTTCATAATAATTGATACAATGAGCCTCCGCAACGCGCCAAATCGTGCCCCTACTATCATAATGATCTGCGACGAGTATCGACCAGCTGTCTTCATCAATTAAAAAAGTTCTTTTTGAATAAATGTGGCTTGTTCCAGACTTTAAAGTTCCTTCCACAACCCAAACACGATGCAATTCATACCGCATATGCTCTGGGTTTAAATGACCGGGCTTGATAATGTCATCATACTTTAATTTGTCTGAATGAACCTTATATGCATTATAAGGAACAAACATTTCTTTACGTCCTAAAAGCTTCCATTCGTAACGATCTGGTGCCCCATTAAACATATCCAATTGATCATTGGTCCTAAGACCATCTGATGCTGTGCCTGGGTTATCATAAGCAATATTTGGCGCTCTACGAACGCGTCGTTGGCCCGGGTTGTATGTCCAAGAATGGCGAGGCTCTTTAACTTGATTGATTGTTTCATGAATCAGCAAAATCTCACCTGAAAGCCTTGCAGGTTCAACAATTCTCTGCGTAAAGAAAGCAAAGATATTATCCCCTTCTTGATAGCTATCTAGGGCATAATTCATGAGCAAATCGTCTTCAAACATGATCATTGTATATGAACCGCTTGGCGTTGGGTTGGCTTGCCCTGAACGTCTTTTTACTTTTTCACCGCGATATCGAAGCAAATGGTTCCAAACTGCCTCTAATCCATCTTTTGGATTTGGAAAAGGCGATGTGATTCTAGCGCCTGAAACACCATTGCCATCTTCAATCAGCTTTGCCTTTTGCGCGTTCACTGCAACGGCCTCATAAACCTTTTGTGGATAGGCTGTACTCCGATGCGTTGGATAGATATTCATATAGTAAGTAGGGTATTTTTTGAACATTTCAATTTGCCCAGGCGACAACTTATCTTGATATTGATCAACCGTGGCACCAGTGATTTTAAACAAAGGTTTTTCGCCATCAAAAGGATCTGGATGGTGATCACCTTTTTTATACCCTGGAATTGGCTTTTGAATGCCGCCATCCCATACAGGAATCGTTCCTTCTGCATTTGCATTTTTGATTGCCCCAAGTGCATTTTCAACAATAGGCTCAACCTCAGCGACTTGCTCTTCTTCTACAACAGGCATTTCTTCTTCAATACGTGCTTCTGTTGTTGCTGTTAAAGGCTGATCCTCAGCAAAAACAACAGCAGAAAATGAGCATGATACAATACCCAATAGCAAAGCTAATAATACAGGCTGTTTACAAGTTTTGAGATCTTGATTCTTCTCTATTGTCATGTCAGTTCCTATAATTTCGTCCCTAATTCAATTGATTAAAAAGAATATTTCACTTCTGCAGAAATGTGATCCCTGTCACGTAAAAGATGGTAGCGTCCCGCTCCAAAATAATTTGTGTACTGTACATTAAACTGCCAACTATTTTGCCATGTTGAATCAAAACCAATCGAAATCGCTTTTTGCCTTTCCCTAAAAGTAGCCAAAGGATTTGGCGTTATTCCAGAAACGTCATGCCGAAAAGAAAGCTTCGGATAAACATTTATATCACTGAAAAGATTAAGATATTCTAACTTTGTCGCAAGAACATATCCCCAAGAAAAGGCTGTTGGAAATGCGCTTGATCTTTCAACACCTTCAGCGCCTGCTAAAACTGGGTTTCCGCCTCTGAATGTTCCTAATGCATCAAGACGTAACTTTGATTTACTTGGCATATCATTGATATAGTTAAAGCCGACCTCACCCACAAGAGTCACTTGATCTGCCTTTAAATTAGGCCCCAAAACTTTCGAGAGGGTTGTTTGCCCTGTGACAACGTCATATCGCTTATAACCATGCATTGTTGTATTTTGTAAAGCATTAATACCACCCAATGTGTTAATTCCTCTATCGCGCAAGACTTGATTGGTTGCAAGAGCGGCAACAGGCACACCCATAAATGCACTCAGTGGACTCAATCCAGCTTGAATCAATTCAATCGAATGGATTTGCAGCGGTTGATCTTGACGATAATTCACCTCGCCTTGCCAAGCAAGTCCTAATGAGCCAATCTCTGTATTAAAACTCCCGCCATAGGTTTTGATATCTTCTGGATATTCTAGAAAATAACGTGAGCTTGAAATAATTGTGGCTGGAACACCAGATCCTATTCTCGCTCCAATCACTGGAAAACGACTGTGATAGCGAGTATGATAAAAGGCGAATTCAGTATTATTAATCTCTGGAGAAAAATATCGAAGGGCAATCCCATATTGCCCAAAATCAGATGGATTATCTGGTCTTCCTTTTCTCAAAAAGAGATTGTTACTTGTTCCAAAACCCAAATATATTCTCTCACCGCCAGGACTTGCAAAGTTGTTTGTACTGAAAAGTGTCCCTCGTGCTTCAAGCTCTGATTTTTCCCACTGAAATTGATAGAATCCTTCGACGCTCAGATTCTCAGTAAGCCCTGCATTCACATTCAGTACCGGAAAGGGCAAAAGAGCATCCCTCACTTCCGAACCAGGTGTTCTGATTTTTGTTGCATCAACTGGATTAAAGTTATTAATCCCGTTTCGTATAAAGGTACTTTCTCCCCAATTGATCGCCTGATTCCCGAATTTAAAAGCGAGCTTATGCGTCTCAGCAACTTCCGTATTCAAATAAACAAAATGATCCAGTAAATCGATATTGTGCGCAATTCGTTCCTTGGCCTCGTCTACGAGTTGCGATTTTTCATTATTATATGGATCGAATAAGTAAGTAAACCGTGCAAAAGCACCAAATTTCTCTCTCGTTTCAATATTTAATTCATGCGTTGCTTTAAATACAGTTGCGGCAATGCCTCGGTGATAATTTAGGTCCCCCTCATCTGAATTGAGAGAAGGTGCTGTCCCACCATTTGCAATCCCAATAAGATCTTTATCTCTTTTGGCGACTCTGGCAATTGAGCCGAATGAAACAGTTGAATCAAATGTTACTTTTGTATTTTCATCTGTCCAAGTTGCAGCATTTGCAATAAAAGGAGAGACCGCCGATAAAAGAAAAGTAAAACCAGATATAATGTTAATTTTTTTAGACATACTTGAGAACCTTACTTTATGTTTATTTCTTTTTACTTTTTTCACATTTTTAACCATGAATCAAGTAAGATTCAACTATGCAAACAAAGAAAAGGAAGAATCCAAATGTTTAAAAACAAAACGATCATTATCACTGGAGCCGCAACTGGTATTGGATATGCCTGCGCAGAGATATTTGCTGAGGCTCACGCAGTCGTTTACCTACTCGATATTGACACTGAAAAAGGTTCACAAGCAGCAAAAAAACTCTCCGAGCTTTATTCAACATCTGTTCACTTTAAACAGGTCGATGTCTCTCAAGAAACACAAATCAATGACTTTGTAAACTCGCTTTCAGACATTCATGTTTTAGTGAATAATGCAGGCACCATTTTTTCAGCTGATTTTTTAACACTAAGCTCCCAAGATTTTGACAGAGTCCTCTCCGTTAACCTAAGAGGAGCCTTTCTGATGGGACAAGCAGTTGCTAAAAAAATGGTTGCAAATGACATTAAAGGATCGATTGTCAACATGTCATCAGTCAATGGCGTCATGGCGATTCCAAACCAAGTCCCTTATGTTGTCTCAAAGGGTGGCCTCAATCAGCTTACAAAAGTCATGGCCTTATCCCTTGCACCACATGGTATCAGAGTCAATGGTGTTGGGCCTGGTTCTATTCTCACAGAGCTTCTGAAGGTTGTTATGACTGATGAAGCCGCCCAAAAAAGAATCCTTTCGCGAACCCCAATGGGTCGATGTGGTGAGCCTTCAGAAATTGCAAAAGTTGTGAGATTCTTGGCAAGCGAGGATGCCTCTTACATGACAGGCCAAACAATTTATGCAGATGGTGGGCGACTTGCTCTTAACTATGTTGTTTGACACAAACTCTCTTTACAGATGAATGGAAGAGATTTATTTTCAAATGACAGTTAAATAAAAAAAGGACTTATAAATGATTACGATTGGCGTTCCAAAAGAGATTAAAAACCATGAATATCGCGTTGCCCTTACACCTGATTCAGCACAAGAACTCACTCAAGCAGGTCATAAAGTCATCATCGAAACAAAAGCAGGCGATGCAATTGGTCTAACGGATGAAATGTACAAGAAGGCCGGCGCAACAATTATGCCTGATGCAAAAAGCATCTTTAGCGCAGCAGATATGATCATCAAAGTGAAAGAACCTCAACCTCAAGAATGTAAAATGCTAAGAGAAGGCCAAGTTCTCTTTACATACCTTCATCTCGCTCCAGATCCAGAGCAAGCGAAACTCCTCAAAGAATCGAAATGTATTGCCATTGCCTATGAAACAGTCACTGACCAAAATGGACAACTCCCTCTGCTAGCACCCATGAGCGAAGTTGCAGGACGCATGTCTATTCAAGCTGGCGCTCATTGCCTTGAAAAAGCACAGGGAGGACGTGGTGTTCTCTTGGGCGGCGTACCTGGTGTTGCACCGGGGAATATTCTCATCATTGGTGGCGGTGTTGTTGGAACACATGCAGCTCAAATTGCAATTGGTATTGGAGCCAACGTAACAATTCTTGATCGCTCACTCAAAAGACTAAAGGAACTTGACCAAATTTTTGGTGGCAGAGCCAAAACACTCTACTCAAACTCTGGAACCATCGATGCGTGCCTTAAAGAAGCTGATCTTGTTGTTGGCGCTGTTCTTATTCCTGGCGCGAACGCCCCGCGCCTCATTAAAAAAGCACATCTCAAAACAATGAAGCCTGGTTCTGTTATTGTTGATGTGGCAATCGATCAAGGTGGCTGTGCTGAAACATCAAGAGCGACAACGCATCAAGATCCAACCTATGTGGTGGATGGGATTATCCATTATTGTGTTGCCAATATGCCTGGCGGCGTTGCCTCAACATCAACTTTTGCTCTTAATAATGCAACCTTGCCTTTCAGCCTTGCCCTTGCAAATAAAGGATACAAACGCGCATTGTTAGAAGATCCACACTTGATGAATGGCCTCAATGTCTATCGCGGACAAATCACTCATGCCGCTGTGGCTGAAGCCTTGGGTGAAAAATTCAGAGATCCATACAAACTTCTGGATGAAACCTTAACAAAATGCGCTTAAGTCCAATGCGAAAAGAGCCCCTTATAGCGACTGTTCAATACATTATGGATAAAGCACCTGAACAGGGTGTTCCTTTTGAACTTCGAGATTGGCTTTACTGGACACGCCTTCCCCTTCCCTTTGCACTCAATCATGTCAATATTTGGGCGCTAAAGGGATCGAAAGGCTGGTGTTTTATCGACTTTGGCATCAACCGACCTGTTGTTCAAGAGATGTGGAGCACATTACGAAAAGGAATTTTCGAAGGCCCTATTGAGGCGATGATTGCAACCCATTTCCACCCTGATCACGTCGGAAACGCAGGTTGGCTCTATGATCAGCTTTCTGAAAAGCCTCCCTTTTACATGAGTCAGATCGAATTTTTGTTCACGCGCATGATTTCACTTGATTCTGATGAGATCTATCGTGAGCGCTTCGAAAAATATTACGGCGCTATGGGTCTTGCACCTGACATTATCGCTGAGCAAATGGAGATGGGCAATGCCTACGCACGGAATATAACACCTGCTCCCATGCCATTCAACCGTCTAAGTGCAGGAGAAATCATCCGCTTTGCTGATCGCGACTGGCGTATTATGATTGGTGAAGGACATGCGCCTGAGCATGTGTCTCTATATTGCGCAGCTGAAAATATCCTGATAGTGGGTGATCAAATTCTACCAAAAATCACGCCCAATATTTCGATCTGGCCTCATGAAACCTCAGCAAATAATTTAAAAGCATTTTTCAAGACGCTACCTCAATTTAAAGAGCTCCCTGAAAATGTGCTTGTATTGCCTTCACACGGCATTCCATTCACGGGACTTCATCAGCGCATCAATGAACTCTATCATCATCACAATGAAAGATTGCAGCATATCCTCGATTTTTGTGATCATCCTGTTAATGGCGCTGAGGTGATGGCTTCACTCTTCCCTATCACGCTTGATAAGCATCAAATTTTCTTTGCTGCGGGCGAGACGATTGCTCATTTAAACTATCTCACGGACAAAAGAGATCTTTACCGTCATGAAAATGCGCAAGGTGTATTCCTATATTGTCGAGAAAATTGTTTCTAAGGAAACCCTTTTGCTCTATAACATAAAAAACAATAGGGCTCTATATGTCTCATCTTCTCTCAACAATGCCACCGCATATTTTTTCAGATAAAGACTGCTTCCCGATGGGGGTGACTTATCC
>JAGPBS010000008.1 GCA_018063245.1 Alphaproteobacteria bacterium
TCCTGGGAGGCTATCCTTAATTGCTTCCCATTGGTCATCCCTTAAATCATACAACTTTCAACTCCTTTTCTTATTATTAGAAGTTCAGTATATCATAAAAAAAATTAAATGTCGACACTACCTAAGCTCTGGTGGATCATGCAGGACTGGATCCTCGCGCCTTCGCTTCCTCCTACGCACTACGTGCTTCGGCGGACTCGGCTCAGGATGACAAATCTAACGCCAGTTCATACATCTACGTTACAACTTTAATCTTACTGCTTGGCTTTTTCATCTTGGTACTTCAAGATGAGTGGCATTTGGAATCCGCTGAAAATCAGAGTCAAAGGCATAATACCAAAAACTTTAAAACTTGCCCAAAAATCTGTTGAAAAATTACGCCAGACAACTTCATTCACAATAGCGAGGAAAATAAAAAAGACTGCCCAGCGCATTGTGAGAATTTCCCAGCCCTTTTCTTGCAATGGCAACATAGCACCCATAATGTATTTCAAGATGTTCTTTTTTGTAAAATAGCCCCAAAAAAGAACAATGCCAAAAAATAAATTCACAATTGTTGGCTTCAGTTTAATAAAAAGATCATCATGGAGCACCAAAGTGAGCCCACCAAAAATCGTCACAAACACACAGCTAATCAAAGGTACAATCGGCCATTTTTTTTCAAGACGAAAGAAAAAGAAAACAGAGATGAGCGTTGAAATCATCAAAAGTGCCGTTCCCCAATAAATACCACCCAACCAATTTGCCAGAAAAAATATCAAGAGAGGGCCAGCTTCAAGAGCAAATTTTAAAATAGGAGACATCAGATATATTCCTTCGTAAGATTAATATTATTGGAAAGCCGGTTCAAAGAAGCTACGTAACTTCCGGGAATGTAATGTTTCTAACATATGCTCCTTCAGATAGTCAATGGCTCTAATACCAATTCTCAAATGTTGGGCCACTTGTTCTTTATAAAAGCGATTGGCCATGCCTGGTAATTTAATCTCACCCTGCAATGGCTTATCAGACACACAAAGCAATGTCCCATAAGGAACTCTGAAGCGAAAACCATTGGCTGCAATGGTTGCAGACTCCATATCAAGAGCAATGGCTCTATTTTGAGAAAACTTCTGAATCAAACGCCGATGCTCATCAAGTTCCCAATTGCGATTGTCGGTTGTCACAACCGTTCCAGTACGCATAATACTTTTCAATTCATAGCCTCTTTTACCCGTTATATCGCCAACAGCCGTTTCAAGAGCGACCTGAATCTCCGACAAAGCAGGAAGCGGAATATGAGGCGGCAAATGATCATCCAGAACATGATCCTCACGCACATAAGCATGCGCAAGTGCGTAATCTCCAAGCTTTTGTGAAGCGCGTAAGCCAGCGCAATGGCCAAGCATAATCCACGCATAAGGACGTAAAACAGCAACATGATCTGTAATTGTTTTGGCATTTGAAGGCCCAACACCAATATTAATCATCGTAATTCCATGCTTATCTTTAGAAACCAAATGATAAGCAGGCATCTGGAAATTTCCAACTTGAGGAGCCTGAGCTAAAACACCATCTGGCGCCGGACAATTCTCATTGAGCATCACGCCATTACCTGGACGCACAAAATAGAGATACTTTGAGCGCTTCTTCTGTTCAACCGGATCATCTGTTTTTGTCATCATTTCTTCAGCATACTGAATAAATTGATCGATATAGAATTGATAGTTAGTAAACAAAACAAAGCTCTGCACGTGCTTTGAATCTGTCCCCGTATAATGACGCAACCGATGGAGCGAATAGTCAATGCGAGGGGCAGAAAATAAAGCAAGAGGTGCAACGCCATCTTTATTTTCATACTGATTCCCATCCGCAATCGCATCATCCGTAATGGATAATTCTGGCATAGCAAAATAGTCACGCATATGGCGAATTTTTTCTGGCGTCAATTGGCTTTCAATATGCTCACCTTCTTTAAAAGCAAAGTGGATTGGGATCTGCATTTTACTATAGCCAATCTCAAACTCAATATAGGGGTGATTGCTCTGAATCAATTTAAGCTGTTCACAAAGATAGGTTCTGTAAAGATCCGGCCTTGTAATGGTTGTCTCAAAAGTCCCTGTATCAGCTAAAAACCCATATGACAAGCGCGTATCAATATTATGACTATGTCTTTCATTCCGAATGCGAATCAAGGGATAGAAAGCCCTTACGTGATCATGTGAGTCACCTTCTTTATGAGAATAGCTCTCAAATGAGGTCCGTAACTCTTGTATCGCATTATTATAAAGCGTCTCAAGATATGAGACAGCCTCTTCAGCAGAGGTAAAACTTTTCAAAGAAGGATTTGGAGGAGCATGCAACATTCGGTTCTCTTCTCATTTTATGAGGTTATTAGATTAAATTCTTATTTGGCCCATCTTACACGTCATTTTGTGAAATTCCCATTAATGAACGAGCGAAATTTTTTGCATCGAAATCCTGCAAATCTTCAATTTGCTCCCCGACACCAATCGCTCTAATCGGAATTTTATAGCGATCACAAAGACCAACAACAACACCACCTTTCGCTGTACCATCCAATTTTGTAACAATAAGACCATTGATCGATGTAAATTGCTGAAAGATCTCAATCTGCGCGAAAGCATTTTGACCTGTAGTTGCATCAAGCGTCAAGAATGTGGCATGAGGTGCGCTTGCATCTACTTTTTGCATAACACGGATAATCTTTTGCAACTCTGCCATCAAATGAGACTGGTTCTGAAGGCGCCCTGCTGTATCGATAAACAAAATATCAACACCCTTTTCTTGTGCTTTTTGCATGGCTTCAAAAGCAAGACTTGCAGGATCGGCCCCCTGCTCTTTTTTAATCAATTCACAATTGGCTCTTTTTGCCCAAACATCAAGCTGCTCAACGGCAGCTGCTCTAAATGTATCGCCTGCCGCAATCATGACTTTTTTGCCAAGAGCTGTGTACTTATTCGCGAGCTTGCCAATGGTTGTTGTTTTACCCGTCCCATTCACACCCACCATCAAAATGACAAAAGGCTTTTGATCTGATAACTCAAATGTATGTGATATAGCCTCAAGACTCTTCTGAATCTCAAGAGCTAAAGTCTCCCGAATTTCTTCATCTGTGACTTCTTTACCAAAACGCGCCTTGCGCAAAGCTTCAATATAAACAGCAGCCGTTTTGGGTCCAAAATCTGATGCAATCAGAATTTCTTCAATCTCAGCAAGCACCTCATCATCAAGAGGTTTTTTTACCAAGACTGAGTGAATATTCTCAGCGATCTTTTGGGAGGATTTGGATAGGCCTTCTTTTAATTTTTGGAACCAACTCATGAGAGCAACCTTACATAAATGTTGTGAAGATGTTTAGATTATGGCGCATTCCATTCAAAAATGCAAAAATTCATTCACCTCTTCTTTTTAGCTGACATTCAACCGAAGCTTCCTTATCATCATATAATAATAACATATCGATACAAGAGGACCTCAAATGATCATTCAAAAGAATAAATTATCTCTCATAGCGCTCTTTGCAACCGCTCTTTTTATGTCAGCACCCGCAGCAGGAACAATTTTGGCCCCTGAAGCAATGGAGCCTCAAGAAGAACTTCAACCAATCCAAAACAATCCAACCTTAATTGATCAAGATCTAGCAGAAGCAATGGTTAGACCAGTAGACACCAATGACCAAGCACCCGAACTGTCACAAAATGCTCTGATGCATCAAGAAATGATCGACATGCAGCCAGAGGACGAAATTCTTGGTCAAAATGCTCAAGAAATGAACAACCAAATGGCTAATATGCCTGAGGAAGAAGGCGATTACCAAGCAACAGCAGCTGAAGAACCACGACCAGGTTTTTTGAATTTCCTCAACATCCCCAACTTACTCATCGTGCTTCTCGTCCTTGGGTCGGCGATTTACATGATCAGACGCTTCACTTCAAGACGTGATAAAGTTGCCTGCGTTTCATTGATTCGCAATAACAACATCAACAGGTCCTAAAAACCAAGGTTCATTCCTATCGTTTCTATGAACTAATAGATTAAGGTCTCATCAATTATTCTCTTTTATACTAAAGCAAAAAAGGGCTTTAGTATGACAACAGAACCTATTCTTAATCAACAAATCCTCTCACACCTTGAAGAGTTGCTAGGCGATAGTTACCATTTAGTTCTAGAAACCTACATCTCTTCATCACAAACGCTCATAGAAAACCTGGATGAGGCCATGAAAAGCAATGATCTCATTTTACTATCACAATACGCCCATCCTTTAAAATCATCCAGCCTACAGATTGGGGCTGTCACCCTATCTGAATGCGCCGCTCAGATCGAAAATCCGGCTAAAGAAAGTGATCTTAAAAGCATGCAAGAGCTTGTGAGCTATTGCCAAACACTTCATGGACAAGTGATATCAGAGCTACGCAATATCTTACAAGAAGATTGCCAATAAAAAAATCGCCTATTTCAAGCGATTTATTCAGCAGAGCCTCGTCAAAAAGTGGGGGCGTTCTGTTGCCCGGTGCCCCCGTACCGCTAACATCGCTCAAGAGAGCTTTGGCGCATTAAGCAGCCAATGCAACAGCAGGCGAACCTGCTACTTGAGGTCTGTTGTTTTGTAGTTTATGTGCGACATTTATATGTCTTGATCCGATAACGGTGGTATCATGCCGAGCAAAAACATCATCTTTATTACGCACGTCGATCCTGTTTCACCCCCATGAAAAACACTGACTCACATTGTTTGTCCGTGTAAACTCTTTGTTTTTGGTGGAGGTGCCGGGTACCGCCCCCGGGTCCGCAACGCTTATTCCATAACGCGTTTATCGCCATAGTTAGTCTTACCTAACATCCTTAGTATAACATGGTTTTTCAAAAAAGGGTAGTAAAATACGAAAAAATACTAGCTTTGTTGCGATCCCAAAGCCTATACTAAAGCCATGTCTCTCTATGTAAACAATGATACCATCTACGCTCTTGCAACAGCACCGGGGAAAGCCGGGATCGCTGTTATTCGCCTTTCCGGCCCCAAAACGATCGAAATCTGTGAGAAACTCACAAAAAAAGAGATTCCAAAACCCCATTATGCACGCATCCGGTCATTTTACCATCCCAAAACAAGCGATTTGCTTGACAATGGCCTTTTGCTTTTTATGCCAAATCCACATAGCTTTACAGGTGAAGATGTGGCTGAATGCCAAATCCATGGCGGCCCAGCAATCACTGCTGCTTTTCTGGAAGCCTTAAGCCATTTTGAGCAAACAAGACTTGCTGAGCCTGGTGAATTTTCGCGCAGAGCCTTTTTAAATGGCAAGCTTGACCTAACCGAAATTGAGGCTCTGGCTGACTTAATCCATGCCCAAACACAGATGCAGCATCGACTTGCCTTAAGACAAATGGCCGGAAGTCTTACAACTCTCTATCAAAAATGGAGAGAAGATCTAAAAAAATCCCTCGCCTATCTTGAAGCTTTTCTGGATTTTCCTGATGAAGATCTGCCAGAATCCATCAATCCTGTGCTCTATGAAAATGTTCAAAGGCTCAAAGCTGAACTTGCAGCTCATTTGAATGATCAACAGATCGGGGAAAAAATCCGAGAAGGGTTTTATGTCTCAATCACAGGCCTTCCGAATGCCGGAAAATCAACGCTCCTTAATTATCTGGCCAAACGGGATGTTGCGATTGTAACGGACATTGCCGGCACCACGCGCGATCCGGTTGAAGTTGAAATGAACATCGGGGGCTATCCTGTCGTATTGATTGATACAGCAGGCCTACGAGAGACAACCGATATCGTTGAATCAATCGGCATTAAAAAGGCGCTCGAAAAAGCAGAACATGCCGATTTCAACATTCTTTTACTTGAAGGAAAAAATCTGCAGGATCTGCAAAAAGATCTCGCTCAATTGAACAAATTCTTGCCATTTGAAAGCGAGCGCCTTTTGGTGATCAACAAATCTGATCTTCTGTCCGAGTCAGGCATACAAAAGATTTGCGCCTCTCTTACGCAAAATCAGCAACCAATCTTTATTTCATTGAAGGATAGTCAAGGGATTGATGATTTTAAAGACGCTCTCTTGGCTTTTTTCTCATCGCACTTTGCCTTGCCTGAAGGGCCACTCATCACAAGAGAAAGACACCGCGTCCATTTGCAAAAATGCCTTATTGCCCTTGAATCGTTTCTCATCAATCCTGATCAAGTTCTTGCAGCTGAAGATCTGCGTCAGGCCATGCATCAGCTCGGGACCATCACCGGCATTGTTGATGTAGAGGACTTACTCGATGTCATCTTCCGCGATTTCTGTATCGGGAAATGATATCAAGCACCTGAAATTAGAGCAACCCACAAACACCGTCATGGTGAGGAGTCTTGTGACAAAGCAAAGCGAGGGAACAAGATGACGCGACCATCCAGGAACACCTCAACAATTGCGATCCTTGATAAATAGTGACTGGATCCTCACGTCTTCGCTTCGCTCGACTCAGGATGACAAAAAGAAGATATTTCAATCGGTTCAGACCATACTTCTAAGCTTGAAAGAACGCCCTCTCAATCAAAAAACCGACAGCTTAGCGCCCCCTATTAGATGCATGTGAAAATGGGGAACCTCTTGGCCTCCATTCAAACCACAATTAGCAACCAACCTGTAACCCGTTTCATGAACGCCACATTTTTCTGCAATCATGGGGATCACTTGATGAAAGCGATGGATCTCTTCTGCTGATCCTTTGGCATAAAAATCCTGCGCTGAGAGATAGGCTCCCTTTGGTAAAATCAAAATATGAACCGGCGCTTTTGGGTGTATGTCATGGAATGACAAGACAAAATCATCCTCATAAACAGAATTACAGGGTATTTCCTTCCGGAGGATGCGCGCAAATATATTGTTTGAATCATAGGTCATGTAATTTTTCCTTCTTTTTAATCTAAAATGGCTTCTCTTAATAAGGCTTTGGCAAATATAAACTGACCTTCTGTTGTATAAAGAGATAGAGTACCAGCCTGAAAACTCATGAAAACCTCCATTACCGGCTTAAGGGGAACATTCGTCCTCACAACATCTTCAGGGATATGATACAAAAGTTCAAGCCCATAGAACAAACAAACTGCTTTGCGCATTTGAGCCAAATGATTTCGTTCTTCTGCTGTTAGCTTTCTCTTGAAATAAGCTTCCCAAAAGGCCTCTCTGCTACTCTCATCATGGAAATAAAAGAGAGTAACGGTTGCCACATCAAAAAATGGATCATCCTCTGCTGCATTTTCAAAATCGATGACTTTAAACGAATCCCCCTGCCAAATAAAATTATTTGGATTCAAATCGCGATGAGTTGCTGTCTTTTTCTGAACTTTGAGCTTTTTAAGCATTGCAATTTCTGCAATCAACCTATTATGATCGATATCTGAGGGATACTGCTTTATTTGATCAAAACGGTTCGCGATTTGGCTGACAATAGAAAGCCCTTCACAAAATGTAGGTCCATCATGAATCTGATGCAAAAGTGTAGCTAGCTTTTCAGGCAGCTGGTCGACTAACATGGCTGTTGTGGAAGGCCTTAGATATTCCATCAACAAAATACCTTTATCAAGATCATAAGCGATCAACTTTGGCCCATAACCAGCATCCGATGCGACTTGTTGAGCTTTAATTTCTATAACTCTATCTTCAAGACTTCGATTATCAATATTTCGAATCACATAAGAATTGGTTCCATCTGATACCTTATAAAGGTTTGAGCCTGACAATCCGCCCTTTAGCGGTACTTTTTGGGCCCATTGCTGATCTAACAGTTCAGGCGCTTTTTGAGGGGAAACGGAGCAAACTTTAGCTTCATCGCACCCAAATAAAGCCAAAAAACTGAGCAGAAAAAAATTACGAAACGGCATAAACATCAAGCTCATTCTGAAGTTTTTTCACAAATTGCGAGAGGCCAATTTGACGACGACGAATAAGCCTCTCTGTCAAAATAATTGACTCAACTTTTTGCAAGCTTGTTTCAACATCTCGATTCACAATCACATAGTGATACTCTGCCCAATGACTCATTTCATCTGAAGCTTTGCCCATCCTGCGTTTGATTTCGTCTTCTGGGTCTCTGCCACGGCTACGCAATCTACGTTCTAACTCTTTTCCTGATGGCGGCAAAATAAAAACACTCACAATGTCATCAGCCGCTTTTTCAGAGAGCTGCTGCGTTCCTTGCCAATCAATATCAAAGAGGATATCTTGACCTTTTGAGAGAAGTGCTTCCACCTGCTCTCGAGGCGTTCCATAATAATGGCCGAAAACTTTTGCCCATTCTAAAAGCTTATTATTGTCAATTAAACGCTTAAATTCAGGCTCTGTCACAAATACATAATCAACGCCATCAACTTCATTTTGACGCTTGGGCCTTGTGGTATATGAAACAGATAGATGAATATTCGGATCTTTTTCTAGAATTGCACGTGAAATTGTTGTTTTGCCTGCCCCCGAGGGTGAGGAAAGCACAACCATAATGCCTCTGCGACGTATGCCTGTATTGGCACTGAGATTTGTATTTAAATGTTCCATGTAACCACCTCGGTGAATGCCTTTATGCTATCCAAGAGTATAATCGATTTTAAAAAAAAATGTGAGCGTATTTATATGAAAATCGATTTTTCTTGATCTCATCTTCCAGAAAGGGTATACAGGTAACTCAATACCATTTAAGTAAGGAACGATCACAATGCTACAACGTACATTTTCTATCATTAAACCAGATGCGACACGTCGCAATCTTACAGGTGCAATCAATGCTCTCATTGAATCAAACGGCCTTAGAATTATTGCTCAAAAACGTATTCGTCTTTCTCGTGAACAAGCTGAAGGATTCTACGCAGTTCATAAAGAACGTGGCTTTTTCGGTGAACTCTGCGACTTCATGATCTCAGGCCCTGTTGTTGTTCAAGTTCTTGAAGGCGAAAATGCAGTTGCAAAATATCGCGACATTATGGGTGCAACAAACCCAGAGCAAGCAGCTCCTGGCACCATCCGTAAAGAATTTGCTGAATCAATCGAGGCAAACTCAGTTCATGGCTCAGATAGCACTGATAATGCAGCGATCGAGATTAAATTCTTCTTCCCAGATTCTGAAATTACTGGCTAATTTCAATCTTCGAAACCTAAAAAGAGGGGAATGGCAACGTTCCCCTCTTTTTTTACGCCCTTACCTATGAAATATATATATTTAATAAAATTAACGTAAATTTACAATAAATAGACAAATCATGCTATCATAGAGGATGTCATAGTCTATTTTTGCTTATTTTTGATATATAAAATTGAACCAATATTTTAGGGAGGCGACATGGTTGAAAAGATCAAACGACCGCAAACTGAGACAGCAACAGTACCTAAAGACACTGATCACCATGTTAATCAAAATGGCGCAACCAAACGCACCTCTCAAACACACACCCCTCAAGACCCGATTAAAACCAGAGACGTTACCGTTGTAAGCGGGATGACATCAAGCATTTCTAACTACATTCAATATCTGCTGGGTGTGAATGTTGAAAGTAAATTTAGTGAACTCCTCAATAAGAATACGATTTTAAAACAGGCCTACCTTCTGAATCAATTTACGCATGATGACTTCAAACGCTATTTCATGGGAGAAGGCAATGGCAAGCCCTCTCACTTTCAAGAAAATTTCTACCTTCTGGTTGAGAACTCACCTCTTTTTGCTGAAGCTCTCGTGAGTGGGATGCTGCACCAGAAGCATTTTTCAAAACTCCCCAAAGAGACAGCTGTTTACTTAATGACAGCACCAAAAATGCAAGAACGACTCATTAAGATCATCCACCTGCGCGCACCTGACACGGATGATATCATTCGTGATGTCCTTGCTGATGCAGCTGCAACCAAAATGATTCTAGATGATCCCAGCATTCTCAAAAATATCGCAAATCTTGAAAAAGATGTCCGAAAGATTCTGTTTAGCTCAGTCCCCTTACTGATCTTTTATCTCACTCATAAAGATCACAAACTCTCCCCGGAAGCTTTTGGCAATATTCATCAACACATTGGTTTGCTTGAAAGATTAAGAGACTCACCCGATCTTCTCTCTTTAGGTACACAACTCCCTTTCAGTGAAATGATCCGATTGCTTGAAAACCCATTTGCACTATTCCTCATTCAAAACAAAATGTTTCTTGAAAAACTAATCGCACAACAATCGATTGATCTCACCTTAAATCAACTCACCCTTCGTGATGCTGAAGATATTTTTGATATCAACCTATTGCCTATATTGCTTGATATCATCCCTGTCTTACGCAATCGCGTTCTCAAACAGCATGTGACAATGGAAGAATTGATGGAAATACCAATTTCACTCGCCATCAGTTTAATTTCACACCAACAGCAGCATCATGCAAGCAAAGCGGCTATTGATCTCAATCGTATCCTCATGGATCCAAACTTATTCAGACAGCTTTTAAAAAGCCCTCAATTGCTTCAAAAATGCCTTGATGATCGGGATTTTTCGATGGCGATAAAAGCACTTCATAAGAATAATGAGCTTCAAACCCTTTTGAGCAATCCTGAAATTTTAGAGCTCATTCTAATAAAACCAGAACTTATTACACGTCGCCAATTTGCTGATATGAAAAGTCTTCAAGATTTTGCTGTGCTCATAAAGGTGTCACCTTCTTTAAACGCACACTTTGAAGAAACCAATGAAGATAAAGCACTCTATTTTAAATTAAGCATCGAGCATAAAAAAATAGCACAAGCAAATCCACATATGATTCCCTATCTTGCTCTGAAAGAAGAAATCACAATGAAATCCTTTCATGCCTTAATCCCACAAGAAAATCTGCATGATATCCCTATGGGAGATATTATCGATATTGAAGGTATTGTTCTGACGAGAAATCCATTTAAAAGTCTAACCTTAGACATTGATCAGGCCAAAGGACTATGCCTGAAAACACTCGATCTGCTTTTCAAACATCGGCAAACAGTTTTAAAAATGATGCAAGAAAACAAAACAGATTTCCTGCAGGTCGCTCAATCTCCTGATCGACTAGAGAAAATACTAAATGCCCCCTCTGTTGAGAGAGAGCGGGATTCATGATGCATTTGAGAGCTTGCAATATCAATAGCCTTGAATAATCTTCAAATGGATTTAATCTGAAACTTGGTATTATTTTTGCGTCCCAAACTGCTCAAGCATTTGAAGAAAATCATAAAGCCCTATAATTTCTATGCCCTCATTTAAAGGATAACGCTCCTTTCCCGCATAGATAATAAAAGATCTATCGGGTTTTAAGTCCTCTTGAGCGTGATAGAATCCCTTCTGTATTTTAGGAGACAAGCTTCTTTTGATCTCTATAGCCCATAAAGATCTATCAGGCATTTCCAAAAGCAGATCTATTTCAGCTCCAGCAGCGGTTCTATAGAAATAAGCATTAGTCCCAAAAGGAGCACAATTTAAACAATTTTCTATAACAAAAGATTCAAAACTTGCTCCTACGATAGGATGACCTTGGAGCGCCTCCGCATCTTTGATCCCTAACAATGAGTGAAGCAAACCAGAATCTCGAATATAAACTTTAGGTGATTTCACTAACCGTTTACCTATATTCGCATGAAATGGCTGAAGACGCCTAACCAATAAAAGATCCACGAGCAAATCAATATAACGGGTAATTGTCTGCACACTCACACCGAGATTTTTTGCCAGCTGTGAAGCATTTAAAAGACTTCCTTGTATATGAGCCAACATAATCCAAAGCCGTCTCAACGTTTCTGAAGGTATTCTTGGGCCTAATTGTGGAATATCCCTTTCTAAATACGACCGAATAAAATCATGACGCCACTCAAAGCTAAGTTGATCATTTTCACTAAGATAGCTATTTGGAAAACCTCCTCTTACCCAAAGCTGGATATATTCATCCTGAGGCTCACTAATCTCTAAGACTGTTAATGGTGTTAGCTCTAACTGAGAAATACGACCAGCTAATGTTTCAGACGATTGCTTCAGAAGGTCTAACGATGCCGAACCCAACAAAAGGAAATGACCAACTGGTTGCCCCTTTCTTCTCCTTTCATCAATCAACCCTCTCAATGATAAAAATAAATCTGGAACACGTTGGATTTCATCCAGTATAATCAACATATTTTCATGCGAACGCAAATAAAGCAGTGGATCAGATAATTTTTGAAGATCCTCTGGTGATTCTAAGTCGAGATAAATCGAATCTTTTTCTTCACTGACTTGAAGAGCCAATGTTGTTTTCCCAACTTGACGAGGCCCCAAAAGAACAACAGAAGGTTGCCTTGCCAATGCTTTTAGAAGTGTTTTTTGAAGCGATCTGATTATCATAACATTGCAATTTTACCATATCGTGGAAAATTTGCAAGGATATTTCTAAAGTAGTCAAATTTTTTTGAACAAAAAACTTTTGAATAAGAACTACTAAGGGGTGTAATGGTGCTGCCGGAGAGGATTGAACTCTCGGCCTCTCCCTTACCAAGGGAGTGCTCTACCACTGAGCTACGGCAGCAATCTCAAAAATGCACATCTGTGCTATTTCTAAAGAAAAGTGCCACAACTTCCGGATAACTGCAAGCTTTTTTCGTCGATTCTACTCAAAAAGAAAATATAAAATCAGAAGAACGAATACCACTGCGATCACTGCCATCACAGGATTTTCACGCATCCATGCAATAGCTGGATGTTCTTTGGATCCTTTTTTCTTTGCAGGCGCTGCCATTTTGTCAGCTGGTCTCATCGTATCCATTTTCATAACTGGCTTAGCTGCTACTTTTGCTGGCGCTGATTTTACAGCTGGCTTTTTTACAGCTACTTTTTTGGGAGCAGATGTTTTTGCGACTGCTTTTTTAACAACAGCAGGTTTTGAGGCTTTCACAGGAGCCTTCGTCACTTTTGCTGCAACCTTTTTTGGTGCTGCTTTTTTAACTGTGCTTTTTTTCTTTGCAGGCGCTTTTGTTCCTGCTTTTGCTTTCGTTACCACTTTTTTGTCTCCTTTGTTTTTTTGAATCATATCGTAAATTCAAAAATCTACAATTCAAGAATAATCTCATTTTATGTATTAAATATTAATTTGAAAAAGAAGGATTTTTTAAAAATATAAAACCCTTCACCACAAATCTTTATTTTCATTTCATTTCATTTGAAAAAACGCGTAAAATTGGAATGAACAAATGAGGCCAATGTGTCAGAAGAAAAACAACTAAATTGGAATTGGGAAGGTGAAAAACTTCATCTCATCCCACAAGGCAAATGGACGTATCTCGATACCTTCCAGATTCTTCCTTACACAAAAAAAATTCTCAAAGAAAAAAAACCAACCCACATCATTCTCGATTTTCAAGATATCACCACCTTTGATTCCATCGGAGGCGCTGAGTTAAAACTTCTCATCAGCTCTTTTAAACTTGATGCGACAAATATCACTTTTCAAAACATGCCTCAATCGCACACGTGGTTTCTGGATCAATTAAAAGAACCCACTGTTCACGGCGTCTCAATCTCAAAACACTATCAATTTCGAGAAACAGTTGAAACTGTTGGTGAGAACTTTGTTGATGTCTGTAAAGAATTTCATAGCGTTATGAGTTTTTCTGGTCTCTTTTATATGAAAGCGATCAAACTTTTTTTCTCCCCAAAACTTTTCAGAAGCAAGGCCTTTGTGAATCAAATCAAATGGATTGGTATTGACGCTTTGCCTATTGTAATGCTCCTCATCTTTCTGATTGGCATTGTGCTGGCTTACCAGGGTGTTACACAATTTAGAAAATTTGGCGCTGAAATTTTTGTCGTCAACTTACTCGGGGTCTCAATATTGAGAGAAATAGGCGTATTAATAACCGCAATCATCATCGCAGGTCGATCGGGTTCCGCTATTACGGCTCAACTCGGTTCTATGAAAATCAATCGAGAAGTCGATGCCCTTCAAGTCATGGGACTTGATCCTATTTACGTCCTCGTCCTGCCGCGTATTCTTGCCTTGACAGTCACTCTTCCGGTCTTAACATTTATTGCAGATCTTGTTGGCCTTTTTGGAGGTGCCGTTATGTGTCGCTTTTATCTAGACCTGAGTTTTGTTCAATTTCTTGAACAATTAAAAACAGCTGTTGACTTAAAAACCTTCATCGTTGGCTTCGCAAAAGCACCTTTCTTTGGTTTTATTATTGCTTTAATTGCAACCTATCAAGGTTTCCAAGTTTTTGAAAGCGCACAAAGCCTGGGTCGTATGACCACGCGCTCAGTTGTACAATCCATTTTCTCGATCATCGTTCTTGATGCTATTTTCTCAATTCTTTTTGCCATGTACCAGATATAGGAGAACAGATGATCAAAACGCGCACCCCTGTTCTCAAAATTGAAAATCTCACCACAAAAATTCAAGATTTCACGTTGCACCAGCATCTTGATCTTGATCTCTACCCGGGTGAAGTTCTTGGTCTTGTTGGTGGTAGCGGAACAGGTAAATCTGTACTCTTTAACGTGATCTTAGGCCTGCTCCCTATGTCAGCTGGCCACATCACCATTCTAGGACAACATACAACCAAAACAAAACCCGCTGATTTCATAAACGTTCAAAAACAAATCGGTGTTCTTTTCCAGACCTCTGCTCTCTTTTCGGACCTCACCCTCTTCGAAAACGTTAGAATGCCTTTGCTTGAACATACGTCTCTCAGTCCAAAACTTATGGATGAGATTGTTCGTATGAAGCTTGACTTTGTTGGCCTTCTCAAAAAGGACTATCATAAATATCCATCAGAGCTTTCAGGCGGCATGCAAAAACGTGCAGGTCTCGCCAGAGCCCTTGCCCTTGATCCTAAAATTCTTCTACTTGATGAGCCCACTGCCGGGCTTGATCCTATCTCTGCAGCTAAGTTCGATGAATTAATCGCCAACCTGCAAAGCCTTTTAGGCTTTAGCGTTCTGATGGTTACGCATGATCTAGACAGTTTAAAAGCTGTTTGTACAAGAATTGCAGTCCTGATCGATAAGAAGATTATCTCCGGAACACTTTCAGAGCTTTTACAAAATCCAACACCATGGATTCAAGAATATTTCAGTGGACCGCGAGGCATTCAAGCCCGGGTTTTAGACATTTCACGGTAAAATCTAATAAGGTACTGTCAGCAAACACTCCCTGTCATCAACTATGATTGATTTAAAAAGTCGTCATTCAGAGTCACACCCAAAAGGTGTGACGTGGAATCTCAATAAATTAAAATGAAGCGCAATGTTTGTTTTCACATGACAGAGACTCCACGGGCTCCTATAGGAGCCCTCTGAGTGACGGCGCTAATTTAACTTACAATAAATCGAGGTCATGCTGAATTTATTATCGCATCTCTTTGTAATTATAAACAGATCCTGAAACAAGTTCAGGATGACGAGAAGGGAGAAATTATGCTCGGCTCAGGATGACGAATTCAATCTCTTTTATCAATAAATTACGTGACCTTTACAGCAATGACGTTTTTAAGTTAACCGTTCCCAGCTCTTTGCTGTAAGTGAGCCAAGATTGCATGGTAATCTTCAATGGTATCCACACCCAACGGTATCTGTGTCACAAGACCCGCTGAAAGACGCATACCATTTGCCATTGCACGCAACTGCTCGAGTCTTTCTCTTTTTTCAATCTCAGCTTGTGGCAGGCCAACAAAGCGATCTAATGCATCACGCTTATAAGCATAAATACCAATATGATGATAGTGCTCCCCATTGCCTGATGGAATTGGATTGCGTGAAAAATAAAGCGCAGGCCCCATATTTGTTGTAGGATCAATCTCAATCGCTGCTTTCACAACATTCATATTCGTCAATTCAGACAGATCTTTTGAAACAGCAACGAGTGTTGCAATCTCACAATCTGACGCGCGGCTAACCTTATCAACAAAAGCGATTGATGAAGGCTCAATCAAAGGCAAGTCCCCTTGCACATTGATCACACGATCCCACTTTTCACCTTTTGGATCAAGCTCCTTCACAAGGGCATGAATCCGATCAGACCCTGTTGGCAAATCAACCGGAGTCAAACAAGCATTCACGCCATGAGCGGCGCAGCAATCGATGATTTCCTGATCACCAGCGGCAACATAAACAGGCCCGACATTGGCAGCAATAGATTGTTTTGCAACTCTGATAACCATCGGCAAACCATCCATGTCAAGCAAAGGCTTGTTTGGCAAACGTGTTGCAGCAAGACGAGACGGAATAATAACAATTGTTGACATGGGCTTGATCCTCTAAGTTTAAACAATATATTCAGCCTACATTTTATAGGCTTGCGCCAGAAAAGAACAGAAAAAAGTTATACAAAACACCATTTTAAAATTCTACCGCTTCCTCCTACGCTCTTCGAGCTTCGGCGGGACAGGTCACTCGTCGCTTATGTAGGTAAACTACACCGCGTTCCTCGTTCATAGTATAATTTTATCTGGCGTCTTGTATTATAGAATGAACTTAGACAAATCAGTATTCTTCGCCAAAGCTTCAACTTTGTCTCTGACATATTGACCATCGATCACAAGCTTATCACCGCCTCGATCACTTGCTGTGAAGCTAATTTCTTCCAGCAATTTCTCCATGACCGTTTGCAAACGGCGCGCTCCAATATTTTCAACATTGTGATTCACATCAACTGCAATACGTGCAATTTCCTCAATCGCATCTGTCGTAAATTCCAAATCAAAATCTTCAGTCTTCATCAAGGCTATATATTGACTCACCAAACTAGCCTTTGGCTCTAGAAGAATTCTTTTGAAATCCTCTACTGTCAGGGCATTTAATTCAACACGAATTGGCAAACGCCCTTGTAGTTCTGGCAAAAGATCTGATGGCTTTGCGATATGAAAAGCACCAGAGGCAATAAAGAGAATATGATCTGTCTTAACTGTACCGTATTTTGTTGAAACTTGTGTTCCTTCAAGCAACGGTAGTAAATCGCGCTGCACGCCTTCACGAGACACTTCACCACTGCCTCTTGCATCAGATCGAGAGGTGATTTTATCGATCTCATCAATGAAAACAATTGCATTTTGCTCAACATCTTCAATGGCTGCAGACACTGCTTTTTCCTGATCCAGAAGCTTTTCACTCTCTTCAAGCAAAAGCACATCATAAGATTCAGCAACAGTCATCTTCTTCTTTTTTGTTTTTGTCCCAAAAGACTTGCCCAGAATATCATTCAAATTGAGCATGCCCATTTGCGCGCCAGGCATTCCAGGAATGTCAAATGTTGGCATCGATGATTGCAAAGATTCTTCGACATCTATCTCAATTTCACGATCCGCTAATTCACCATCCCTCAATTTTTTCCGGAATTTTTCTTTTGTCTCTTCTGTTGCATTTTCACCAACAATTGCATTGAGCACTTTATTTTCAGCTGCGGCTTCTGCTTTCACGCGCACTTGCCTGCGCATTCTGTCCTTATGCATTGTAATACCAATCTCAACAAGATCGCGAATAATACGCTCAACATCCTGGCCTACATAACCAACTTCTGTAAATTTTGTGGCCTCAACTTTCAAAAACGGACTATCTGCTAATTTTGCAAGACGTCTGGCAATTTCTGTTTTACCAACTCCTGTTGGTCCAATCATCAAAATATTTTTTGGCAGGACTTCTTCGCGTATTTCTTTCGGAAGTTGCTGGCGTCTCCAACGATTCCGTAACGCAATCGCCACAGCTTTTTTCGCTGCATTTTGACCAATGATATATTTATCGAGTTCTGAAACGGTCTCACGTGGACTAAAATCACTCATTATACTTTCCTATCCTTTTAATCTGTCTTTTTTGAAATATCTTTCGGAGAAATCTTTTCAAGCGTAATATTGTGGTTTGTAAAGACACAAATGTCAGCTGCAATGTTCAATGCTCTCGTTGCAATCTCTTCCGCTGAATAAGCCTTATTATCAATCATTGCCCGCGCAGCAGCAAGCGCATAAGACCCACCAGACCCAATGCCGATCAACCCATCTTCAGGCTCAAGCACATCACCATTACCTGTCAAAACAAGACTCACATCTTTATCACAAACAATCATTAAAGCCTCTAGACGGCGTAAATACCGATCGGTCCGCCAATCTTTAGCCATTTCAACACAAGCTCTGGTCAGCTGTCCTCTGTGCATCTCAAGCTTTGCCTCAAGCCTTTCAAATAAAGCCAACGCATCTGCTGTTGCACCAGCAAAACCTGCGATGACAGAACCATCACCCAAACGACGGACTTTACGAGCTTTCGATTTCATAACTGTATTGCCTACTGAAACTTGCCCATCGCCTGCGATTACAACTTCGTCTCCAACTCTTACAGTGATAATCGTTGTTCCATGCCACTGGATCGGATCATTTTGTTCATGTGTCATCTTTTTTCCTCTCATTGTCATGTTTGATATTTAAGAACGATACCTTCCTTCGTCAAGAGCTCCTCAAAATTTTAATTTTAATCTTTCAACATTTTCTTTACACTTCCACCCTAAGATGTGAACTTCTTTATTATAATACCAAGCATCAGATTTGGTATTTTGGCACAACCTGAAAGGGTAAATAATGACGCAACGATCAGAAGCAACAAATGTCTATCTAGAAGTTGAGTTAATGACAAAATTAAAACCGTCAGACCTCTCTGAGCTTTGCGATGCAACATATGCAGCGATTGAAGGCGGTGGTGGATTTGGCTGGGTTAATCCTCCTGCTCGTGAAGTTCTTGAACGATACTGGCAAGGCGTTGCCATGATTCCTGAAAGACATTTATTCATTGGCCGCCTAGATGGCGTTATTGCCGCCTCTGCACAACTTATTCTCCACCCCAAAAACAATGAAGCTCAAGCCTTTTGTGGGCAGGTTATGTCATGTTTCGTAGCACCCTGGGCTCGGAATCATGGGCTTGGTAAAATGCTCATGACCCGCCTTGAAACGGAAGCAAAATCTTTCGGCTTAAAAGCTTTAAGCCTAGATGTTCGTGAGACAATGGAAGCCGCGATTAAACTATATGAATCTATGAAATTCGCGCGATGGGGGACAAATCCGCATTATGCAATGATTGGGGATCACTATCTAAAAGGCTACTACTATACAAAAATAATTTAAGCCGCCGATTCGCCAAATTCCTGCAGTGCATTTGGATCTTCGCGCCACTGTTTCAGGCTTGCACGAGCATGAGAGATGTCCGTTGATTTATAAATTTCACCCATTTTTTGAATGTCTTCTTGTTCAGCTGGCTTTCCGTCTCCAACGTAGACACGTGTCAAAAGAAATACAGCCATATAGTCATTCTCGCTGACCCCAATGGCCTTACAAACGGTGACAAAACTTTTAATTTCACCTTTTTCAATCAAGTATACAATCTGATCTTCTGATAATTTCGTTAACAGAGCCAATAAATATCGGAACAAGGCATATTGTCCTCTACGCAATATGCTAATCAAAACAGCCATTGAGAGAGATCCCGAATTGTACAATTTTTGCGCAATCACTTTTTGATCTTCGGTAATTTTAAGCACTGATCTTGTCTTTTGCGTGAGCGTATTAAATGTTGTATCTAATGCATTTTGCAATGTTTCATCCGAGATCTCATATTGTTTGACAATATCAGCTTTTAAAGCCTCTGAAGCAAACCAATAAATCTTAGCTGCAAAGTCAGCTTTCATCTCAGGCCTTCTCAATAAAGGTTCCTGCAACGCTTTAATAGCTTGACTATATTGAATCCCCTTCTCTAAACCTGCTTGGCTAATCTCTGCCCCCACATTGTTAAATAACCGCTCCATGGCTTGAGGATCACCAGCATTAATAAGAGCATCACTGACCTGCTCACTAATCTGTTCACGCCCAGCAATTGAAAATTGATGCAAAGGCCCTTTATTGGCAATAATGTTAATAAGATCTGTATCTCCAAGCAATCGACTATGTGTCAAAACAGGATGCGCAATACGAATCTCATCATTTGCTAAAGTCACTATAAGCTCTTTCGGGACATTAACCTCATGAGCCAGATTCTCCGATAATACTTTCCTGATATTGTCCTTAGCATTGCTCACAAGACGCATGACAATATCAAACAAAATTCCTTTTTCTAACTTTGTTAAAAGCCCAGGACGTTTGCCTTCTTCTAAATAAAAATGGACCACTTGATCAACCAGCTTAGCACGCCCTTCGGGCGATTTATCAAATGCTAGCTTCTGAAGTGTCGTAATCGTATGTGTTTCCATAATTTCCCTCAATAGTCTCATCATAGCCGACATTTCAATAAAAAAAAGTGAAGAAAGTGTAAAATATTTTCAATCTCACCATAGTAAAACTTGATCTAAAATTTTGCTTGACTTATTTGATAAAATTGTTTAAAATTTTAATTAATAACAATTACATCTCCAGGAGGCAAAAATGATAACAGGTCCAGTTGATCCCAATATCACAAGTCTACTTGCAACGACTGATGCAGCCGATTTAGAAAGCATGGCAACGCAAAAAGGTCACGTTCCTGGCACAGATGAGACAGTTGAGGTTCTTTCAGAACTCAACATTGGGCTTGATGTAGATGATCTTGAAGAATTGTCAGTTGGCATCTCTGAATTACGCGGAAGAGAAATCACAAAAGCATTTGCAGGTAAAGCAGATCGACAAGAAGTTTTCAGAAAAATGGGCAGAGTTTTCGATCTTTTGCCTGACTTAAATGAGCGCGAAAAACTGCTCGATATCGTTGATCTGATCAGAGAATATCTCATCCAAAACAGCCGAGCAACCGATGGAGATATTCTTCAATTTATCCAAGCAAAAACACCCTACAGGGATGTCAGCCATCTTTATGTCACGCTCAAATTTCTGCAAGAGTCTTTTTCGCTCAAGGCCGAAGACAATCAGTTCAAAATCATTATTGAACGCGTTCTCAAATCCTATGCACAAGAAAATGGCGCTGCCATCAAAGCTGGATTAAACATCACAACACTTGCCTTTGCTGAAAGCCAGAAGCCTGGCATGGCATCCACTCAAGACCTACGGGATAACTATCGTGATGTTGTTCTTAAATTCGATGGCTTTCCGAAAACATTCTTAAATCTTTTGAAAAAATATGGAATCGACCATTTCGCACAGGGCGTTCACTTCCTTTATCTCGCTGCTGGCGCTGATATGTCATCTGCCAAATCAAGCATCGAACCTGATGATTTGCAAGAGATCCGTGAAGGCCTCTATCAAATGGCTAGCCTTCAGACAATGATTCAAAAATCAAAGTCTCTTGTAAACCGATTCCACAAAAGTAGAGCTGCATAAGACCAAACACGATTTCGTTAAGGAATCATCATTAATTCTTCGCTACACTCGAGACATGACAAAAGACATCACAATATCAGACAAGCAACTCGAAAAGGAAGCCATTGAGCTTCTTGAAGCCGTCATCCCGCTTTTCGCAGAAAAATGGCTTGATCCAGGCAAATTAATGGCTCTATGTGAAAAATTCACGGGAGCCTCCAAACTGTCGCCTGAAGAAGGTATTGCACAAAAAATTCTCTTCTTCACCGGTCTTTTGAACGATATTATAAAACCGTTACCCTTGCGTTTCTACCAAGATGACTCCCAAAGAACACATATGATCGAAACAATCCAACAAATTATCGATGAATTGGTTCTGCAAGAAGAAGAAATGGTCATCTATGAAGATGTAAGCAATTCTGATGAAACAAAATGAGGTTTAATCATGACTCAACTCAATGAAGCCGTTCGTGAATTTGGTGAAAAAATGGGCCTAAAAGGCTTAGATGTTCCAGAAAAAGGGTCAAGAGCCCTCAATTTTGAAAAAAAAGGCATCTTGAGCTTTGAACGTAAACCTGGAGGCGTTCTTATAAATCTCATTCGGCAACATCCACAACTCTATGAAAACACTTACCAAAAAGCCCTCAGCCTTTCACACTCAGGTATTCACTCGATATTTAATGTAACAGCCGCAACAAAAGGCGACAATATTCTCATTTTTTCTGCCTTTATAGAAGAATATGATATATCTTACCAGAATATACACATGGTATTTGATCATCTCATCAATTTACACCAACAGGTAATGGCTTAACAGACCTGAAGAATTTTCTCACCTCAACTGATTTTGCAATTTCTTATTAACAAGTTTTATGGCATTCTATCAAGCAAACAACAATGATAGGCCAAAAATGGTTGATGACATCAGACCCAATTTACCACCCATGCTCTCTCCGAGAAGCATTGAGTCTATATCGCAAGGCGCACCGAAGGAATCACTCGCACCTGGGGGTCTTCTGACACAGGCAGGCGTTATTATTCGCACATCTGTTAATGAAATTTTCCCAAACAATATAGATCTCGCCTTGAAAATTCTGTTACAGCCTGAGATTGCAAACAAAGAGCTTTTCAACAGAAGTAAATTCAGATCTCAGACAAACTCTGTGAAATCAAAAACCAAAAAACTTGCTGAAAAAAATCCTGAATTTTCAGACATTGCTGCATTTTTTGATGAAGTCTCTGAAAACAATGAAATATTTGACGGATATTTCAATTCAAATCTGCAATCATAAAGGACCTCAGCATGACAGCCGATGAAGATATCCGTGAAAAATACGCCCCTGAAAAAGTGAATGAACTTTCTCAGCAAACGCTGAGAAAAGACTTTGATGATATGGATCGTGAATATCTCTATATTCTGGGCGATGCCTTTCTCCAATGTGGTCATATTGCGAAAGCTTTAAAGATTTTTCAATTTATCGAAAAAATTTTCCCCAAAGATCTGCATGCCCGTAAGTGTATTGCTTATGGTCTTTTGATTCTGCAATCTTATCAAGAATCACTTGCACTTGTTTTGGAACTAAAGCAAAATAAATTAGAAGAAATAAGTGATGCAACTCTCTCCCTGATTCTTGCCAGAATTTATGCAACTCAGGGGAAAATGGAAGAAGCACGGGTCGCAATGCAAGACTTTATCGACATCCGCAAAATGCATGGCAATCCAGACATTCAAAAACAAAAACAACCCTATGGTCCATAAAAAATATGTTTGTAGATAATATCAAAGGCTTCCTTTTACTCATGTCAAGACGAAATGACGTTGCACTTGCTGTTCTGCTTGTTGCAATTATTTTCATGATGATTCTGCCCTTACCAACTGTTGTGATCGATACACTGATCGCTTTCAGCCTTTGTTCTGCAGCGATTCTTTTGATGACAGCTGTTTATCTTCAATCGCCTCTTGAATTTTCAACCTTCCCCTCTGTCCTGCTCATCACGACGATTTATCGACTTGCGCTTGGGATTTCAACAACCCGTGTTATTTTGCTAAATGCAGATGCGGGTGAAATTATTTACACCTTCGGAAACTTCGTTGTTGCAGGGAATCTCATTGTGGGTGCTGTGATCTTTTTGATCATCACCATTGTACAATTTATTGTGATTACAAAAGGGTCAGAGCGTGTTGCAGAGGTTGCAGCTAGATTCTCTCTTGATGCGATGCCTGGTAAACAAATGAGTATTGATGGCGACATGAGAGCTGGTGTTATCGATATGAATGAAGCCAAGCGTCGTCGTGGCCTTGTTGAAAAAGAAAGTCAACTTTACGGGTCCATGGATGGTGCGATGAAGTTCGTAAAAGGTGATGCGATTGCCGGCCTTATCATCATCGTTGTCAACATCATTGGAGGGATCTCAATCGGAACACTCATGCATGGCATGTCTGTTGGTGAGGCTCTCGAACTTTATTCCATTCTCACAATCGGTGATGGCTTGGTTCAGCAGATCCCTGCTCTCTTTATCTCAATCACAGCGGGTGTGATTGTAACGCGCGTTTCAGCTGAAGATGCTGAAAACCTTGGTCAAGACATCGGAAAACAACTCGGAGGTCAACCAAAAGCTCTTTTAATCGCCAGTGCGATTATGTTCCTTTTTGCCCTTATTCCAGGCATGCCTGAGCTCGTTTTCATTCCTCTTTCTATCATTGTTGGAGCAGCAGGCTATTTCAGACTAAAAGCAGCAAGACTTGCTGCTGAAGGAGGCGGCGATACTGAAGGTATTCCATCAATGACACCTGCGGCACAATTACCAGGCGGTAAAAAGGAAGGCGCGAAAGAAGGTGAAGACTTTGCACTCACCGTCCCTCTCCTGGTGGATGTGAGCTCTTCTGTTCAAAAATCGATCAAAGCAGGCGTTCTGAATAGCGAGCTGATGAAGTTACGACGCGCTCTTTATTTTGATTTGGGCGTTCCTTTCCCGGGCATTCATTTACGCTTTAACGATGAGGCTGAGCCAAACACCTACTCAATCTTAATGCAAGAGATCCCGATTGTTCGCGGTCAGCTAAAGCCTGGCTTTATTCTCGCACGTGAATCAAAAGAAGACCTTACGGTCATGAACATCCCTTTCGAAGAAGAACAGGAATTTTTACCGCGCACGCCAACTCTATGGGTTGATGAAAAATACAAAAAGAACATGGATGAGAATGAATTCCGTTATCTCGATAACGTTCAGATCTTAACCTACCACCTCTCCTTTGTGCTGAAAAAGTACGGTGAAGAATTTGTTGGCATGCAAGAAACCAAATTCCTCCTGACAAAAATGGAAGCACAATTCCCTGAATTGGTTAAAGAGGTGCAGCGTATCCTGCCTATCCAGAAAATCACCGAGATTCTGCAACGCCTCATTTCAGAAGAGGTTTCTATCCGAAACCTCAGAACAATTGTCGGCGCTCTGATCGAATGGGGACAAAAAGAGAAAGATACAGTCCTTCTCACAGAATATGTCCGCTCAAGCTTGAAAAGATACATTAGCTTCAAATACAGTATTGGCAATAACATCCTACCAGCCTATTTGCTAACACCTGACTTAGAAGACACAATCCGCAATGCGATTCGCCAAACCTCATCCGGCAGCTACCTTGCCCTTGAACCTAAGGTGACAAAACAAATACTCGATACGATCAAATCAACCGTTGGTGATTTGAGTAAAAGCCAAAAACCACCTGTTTTGGTGACTTCAATGGATATTCGTCGTTATGTTCGCAAACTCATCGAAGGTGATTTGTTTGATCTGCCTGTTATATCATATCAAGAAATAACTTCAGATATCACTGTTCAACCGCTTGAAAGGATCAGCATTGAATAAAATTAACATTTTGTCATGATTTTTATGTCAAAATGATTCAACTAGACATATAATAAACTAACACCTGGCATAATAGGTTATTTTCGAGGGAGTTTTAGGAAAGACGAAGCCGAGCACCGCAGAATATATGGACATATTTGAGGAGCGGAGGCGAGACTTGACGACAAAATCACCGAAAAGAAGCATTATGCCCAATAACAAGAAAAACTAGGATAGACGGATGTCTCCAGACGAAGAAGACGAAACAATTAGCAACGATGACCAAGACATCTCTACTGATGAGGTGAGCTCTCCTGTTTCAACAGATGAAATGGGCAATGGGAATGTGATGCTAAAAATCTTCTCTGGTCCTCATAATGGCGGGGAATTTGACTTAGATGATGCTGAGTACACAATCGGCCAAGACGAAGATTGCGATATTGTTTTTTCAGACCAATCTCTGTCAGGCAAACATGCCAAATTAACCATCCATGATGGTGAATTCGTTATTTCTCCCCTGAATGGGTCGGTTTATCTATCTGGTGAACTTTTGGGTCCAGGCGACCATATCATTCCAAGCTATGAAATGGTCACAATGGGCGGGACAAATTTTGCCTTTGGCTATTCAAAAGATCAGTGGCCTAAGCTCACGATTCCTCTAATCAACAAAATGCTAGATGATCATAATGATCTTCAAAATGATCATCCTCAAACAGAGACACTTGCTGAAAACAGAGATGAGTCCAACAGGCCTGATGCTCCAATTGATGGCTCGCGCGAATCTATTTTTCAAACTGGACGCTGGAGAGAATCATACAGCAAGGTCAAAACACAATTTACAGAAAAACCTCTGATGGCCTTAGGCATCTCTTTGGTTAGTATCCTCTTTTTATCTGGCATCTTTTATGCCATCTTCACAATGATGAGCCCTTCAAAACCATCAATCATTGATCTTGAAAAAACCTATATTCAACGCGCTAATAAAATCATTGAAGAACAAGGTCTCAAAGATCATGTCTTTGCAAGTGGGCCCTTTGATAATTACATTATTGTCAAAGGATATGTCACAACTCAGGCACAAAAAGATAATTTACTCGGAGCCTTCCAGGCCGAAGGAATTTCTGTTGATCCTCAATTATATGTTATCTCAGTGATTGAAGAATCTGCACGCGTTGTTTTATCAGCGTTAGGTTATGACCTCAAGGTTAAAATGATTGAAGATGGTGTCCTTAAAATTCAAGGTGTTGTTGACACTGAAGGCCCTTTGATGGATAAGCTTGTGAGTCTCAAAAATGACGTTGCAGGGATCGAGCGTATTGATGATCAAATTATTGCAATGGATACGCTAGGCTCAACCCTCCATCAGATTGCGAATAAGTATAACCTGCTTGATCATCTCTCTTTTGCCATTTTAGGCAGACAAATTAATGTGACCGGTTCTATCCCCGAGGCTTTATCTGATCCTTACGATAAAATGATCACAGCGGTTAAAGCAATTCTATATGATGAATTCCAAGTACTCGCGCAAGTCAAGATCACATCAAATCCAAATCAGCTAGATACTGCTGAGAAAAAAACATTCGAGCTTCTGAATCAAAACCTCTCTGGTGTTGTGTTAGGGAATGCCCCTTATCTTGTGTTCAATGATACAACGCATTATCCTCTCAAATCCAAACTGCCAGATGGTGCTGAAATCAAAGTCATTAATCAGAATGAAATCATTTTCGTGAAAGATGATGAAGAGACCCCCTATCCTTATCGCAAAGTCGCACAATGGGTTCTTGAAAAAGCAGAAACCAAAACAAGAATACCAACAACCAAACCATCAACCTCGCAAAAGACAAAGCCATGAATACACAACCTTTTTCTCTACATTCAGTTCGATTAACGCCTCTTGCAAAGAAACTTTCTGGTCCAACTGGCAACCAAGAAAATCGGGCTCTCATGGATGATCTTTATCTGTGGAAAGGCAAAACCCAAGCTCACTTACAGGGAAAGCTTTCATCAAAAGAATATGCAAAATATGCACGCTTTCTTGATGCAATTGATGCATCAATTCAATTTTTAATCGCATCAAACGAACAAAAAATATAAGAATGGAGACAAAAAATGGCCAATGACGTACTAAGTATCATGACAATCGCTGAGGCCTTTATTGGTGCAGTGAATCGAAGCAATAAAGAAATCCTGGAACTCATATCCGCTTCAACTGTTGTTACAGGAACAACGGTTATATCTGGGGTAACAACAACACTCTTTCAGTTCGATTTAACAAACCAAGCGAATTTGCAAATCTTTCAAGCAAAAATATCAGCCAACAATATCATCAACCAGACCTCAACAAACACAATTGCGTCTTTTGGACAAGCAACCCAAGCTGTTGCGGCAAATATTCAATAGTCATTCTGACTGATTTCAAGGCACAGACGCTGATATTGAATACCTGGTATTTATGCATAAAGATGTGATATAGTCTCGTATCCCCTTTAACGACTTATGGGCAAAACTGTACACCTATGAAAAAGCTCTATTCATTTTTAAAATTCATTCAACACGCCATTGAGCTCGTTCTTTTTGTTGTCATCTATTTTTTCTTTAAGCTCTTGCCTTTTGATACAGCATCCGCATTGGGCGGCTTTCTCTTTAAAACCATTGCACCCCATTTAAAAATGAACAAGCGTGTTCGCCAGCACTTAAAAATTGCCTTTCCGGAAAAAGACGCAGCCTGGCGCACGGAAACACTTATTGCTTTCTGGGAACAGCTTGGTCGAAATTTTGGCGAATTTCCACATCTTCCATCGTTAAAAGATCCTAAGAAATTTAGAGAGCGCGTTGAATTCAAAGGTGTGGACATTCTCAAAGAAAAATTAAATGAAGACAGGCCAATCATCTGTTTTTCAGGTCACATGGCAAACTGGGAAGTACCAACCTATCTCTCCTATTGTTTCGGTTTTAAAACATCTGTGATTTACAAGGAACTTGAAAATAAGTATCTTGATGTCTTTCTTAAATGGGGTCGCTCTCACGGTGATTATATCACCCTTCTTCCCAAAGGAAATCTCTCTTCTAAGGGTATCATTACTGCCATGCAAGAGAAGCGCATCTTGATGCTATTGGTCGATCAAAATGCCAAAAAAGGTATTGAGACAACATTTTTTGATCAAATTGTCATGTCTCCTGTTGCACCTGCGAAATTCTCACTCAAATACGATGCCAATCTTTTTATTGCAAGACTGATTCGCAAAAAAGGAGCCTATTTCTGCCTTGAATTTAAACCCTTGATTGTCGATTTAAGCCAGTGTAAGAGTCATCTCGAAAAAGAACGTCACATCACCAATCTCATCAACCGTCAATTTGAAGAATGGATTCGCGAAAACCCAGCTCAATGGCTATGGACCTATCGAAGATGGGGAAGCTACTTACTTGAATCTGTTCAAGATGATCTCACAGATTAAATATGATCATGAATAAGATTTTTTTTAAGGCTATGCTTTAATTTTCACGTGATATCTGTGATTTTTGTGCTACAATGATCTTATAAGGGGGAAGTACGTCGATGAAAGATAATATTGATAAACCAACGATCCGTTATGATTTACTTGTTGAAAATGCGCTTCGCATGGTCGTTCGTGATGCATTAAAAGATGTTGAAAAAAATGGTCTTTCTGGAGAGCATCATTTCTATGTTACTTTTAACACGCAGAACCCCAAAATTGTGATCCCTGACTATCTCAGAGAGGGATACGACACAGAGATGACAATTGTCCTTCAATATGAATTTTATGACCTGAAGATTTATCCCGATAAATTCTCAGTCACGCTCAGCTTTGATGATGTCTTAGAGCGTCTAGAAATTCCATTTGCTGCCATCACCAGCTTCGCTGATCCGTCTGTTAACTTCGCGCTCCAATTCAATCCTATAGGAGAAGCTGAAGGTGAAGATGACGAATTTGATGAATTCGATCATATTGCAACAGACATTCTTGATGAAACCGGAAAACAAAAACCGGTCAAACAAGACGATAATAATGTTGTTGCGCTTGATGCCTTCCGCAAAAAACAACAGAAAAAATAGGTTCATCCCCAACAAAACAGAGCCCAATGCATCTTAAAAGCCCTGCAAAAATAAACCTTTACCTCCATCTTTTTGGCAAAAGAATGGATGGGTACCATGCGCTTGAGACTTTTTTCTGCCCTATCAACTTTTATGACGAGATTCGATTAGAACAACAGGATCTCAGGGAAGAATCTCAGCTTCTGCTTGCAGATAAGGTCAATCCTGAACCTGACTTTATCGAAAACAATATCATCTTAAAAACCATCAGGGCCTTTGATAGAGCTTTTGGCACAAAATCATCATTCAAGATATCCCTCAAAAAAAATATTCCCATCCAAGCAGGCCTTGGTGGCGGTTCATCGAATGCAGCCAGCATGCTTCTTTTTCTTGCAGAGCATCATCAAAAATCAGACCAGAAAGAAAAACTCATAGAGATTGGAGCCTCGCTCGGCGCAGATGTCCCAGGCTTTTTGTTTAATGGTCCATCGATTGCCCGCGGACTTGGAGAAAAACTCGAAAAAGCCCCAACCCTGCCCGATTACACAATTCTACTCGTCAATCCCAGAATCCCCATCTCAACGCCCCATCTTTTCAGACAATTATCGTATCCTTTAATTGACAAAAACACGCCCTCACTTTCATTACCAACAGTCAATTTTGATATTATTTGCCATGAACTTAAAAATGACTTAGAGCTCAAAGCTATTGAAATCTGCCCACCTCTCTCTGACCTTTTAGACTCTATCAGAAAACAACAAGGATGTTTTCTCGCTCGACTATCTGGTAGCGGGGCTACTTGTTATGGCCTCTTTCACACAGATAAAGAAGCACAAAAGGCTGAAAAAGCAATCAATGAGCAACACCCTACTTACTGGACGAGGCAGGCAAAAGCCCTTGGCGAAAAAAAATGATCTTTTTCGAAAAGAAAGACTTGCGCTTTTCTCTATTTCCCATTATGTTATTTGTTATCGTTGGGGTGTAGCCAAGTGGTAAGGCAGCGGTTTTTGGTATCGCCATTCGTGGGTTCGAGTCCTACCACCCCAGCCATTAAAGTTGAAAACATGCCTCGCATCTCATATATCATCACCATCTATAATAAGTCACAATTTATTCCCCATCTTATCCATGGGCTTAAATCTCAAATTGGCACTTTTGAGAAAGAGTTTATCTTTGTCGATGATGGCTCAACAGATAATAGCCTTGATCTTTTGCATCAGCTCACAAAAAAATGGGCAAATACCACAATTATGACACAAGAAAATCAAGGCCCTGCAATTGCCTTGAATGCTGGACTAGAACGTGCAACTGGTGATTATATCAAAATGATGGATGGCGATGATCTATTGGCACCTCACGCAACATTAGCCTTGTTAAATGCCCTGATCAAACACAAAGCAGATTTCATTTACACAACACATGAAACTCAAGATCAGTACGATATTGATGCGGCACCCGCACAAGAACCTGTCGATGACACTATCAATGAGCTTACCATCGAGATCATGGATCATCAAAAGCTCTTGAAAAGTGCCTTTACCAGAGCGCAAAGCGTTCCAACAAGTTGGTTTGGAACGGCCGAGCTCTTCAAAAAAACAAAAGGGTCTGATCCACTTGTTTTTGTTCAAGATTATTCATTAGAATTGCGCTTATTTTACTATAGTCAAAAAACCCTTCGCACGAAAGCAAAGCTATTCTCAACACCAAACACGCCTTTAGGCCGACTCTCCCAAGATGAAGCTCAAACACTTCATGATGTAAATCTGGCTCTGATTCGCTTTATCAGTAACAACGCAGCTATTCCGACATCTCTACAACAATACGGAATTATGCGTGTTTTGAGCAGAGCGCGCAATTGGGGAAAACGATATGGCTCATTCAGCGAAAAATGCAAACTCACACTCACTTACCTCAAATGCAAAGCTGGTTACTTTCCATCACTCGAAATGCTGCCTGTTATTGGGTGTCGCATTTTCCACCATAGTCATCCTATTCGGACATTGACTTCTCTGGGGAATCCTTATTCGCCTTCTTGATTTGCTCGCGCACAAAAGTGGTCAGACGTCGACTGTTCGCATAAACTTTGCCGTCAAAACGCGCAACCTCTCTTCCATCTCTATCAATAAAAATAGCCATGGGCAACGATTTCACAATACCTAAATCAACGAGCGATCTGCCAAATTGATCCTGATAAATGCTTAGATGATCAATGTTATGGCTCTCATAGAGATGCCTTAAACGCTTCATTTCAAATTGATCAAGAGAAACGGGAACCACTTCAAACTTTCTCATGCCTATCTTTTGCTGCAAATGATTCAGCGTCACTAGGTCTTTTTGATAGTTCTTACACCAACCTGCCCATAAATAAAGCAGCACAACCTTTCCGCGAAAATCGCTCAGATAAAACTCTTTACGATCTTCATTTAAGAATGAAATATTGATGACATTTTTAACGCCTTCAGAAGGAATAATATCTGTTTTTTGCACAGGACCTGATGTCATGAATGCGCTGACCATGTCATCATCGATAATGATCCAACCCACAAACGAAAATACAATTGTGAACAACACAAAGGTTACCAACAAGGTTGGTGGCATTTTCTTAAAAAAATTGGGCTTAAAAGTATTTTTCCAGTTCATCTTTCTTCTTAACCAGTTCCAGCTGTTTTATCGAAATTCTATAACTCTTCTTCATAAATACAAAATCTCAACCAAAAAATCCATCAAAAAATAACTGAGACTGCTGCGAAAGTCCAATGAAACCAAAATTACGACTTTCTTCCGTCATTCAGAATCGCCAAAAGGCGACGTGGAATCTCATGTAATCAAAAACTTAGCACAATTTTTATTGAGAAGCTGCAGAGACTCCACGGGCCCTTCAGGCCCTCTGAGTGACGCGGATTAGATTTACACGGCAGCCTCATAACCATAATCTTTCTTTTCAAAGAAAAAAAACTAGCCTATACTACTCAAATAAATAATAGGAGCCATATCTTGATAAATCTCATACGCACATTTTCTTTTATTCTTTGCGCTCTGATGCTTAGTCTTTTTGTAATCGGATGCGGCAAAAAACCATCATCCCTTGATCCACCAGAGGGCACGCATGATCCTGAATACCCAAGACAATATCCAGCACCTCTACCTCCTGAAGGCAAGCAGTAATCGTTATTGATTACTTGCAATTTTATAAACCATCGATGTGGTTGAATGCCCGACTTGTAATGGCACCAGAGCAACTCTGCCACCATATTGCTGAACCAAATCAGCACCGACGACTTCATCTATTGTGTAATCGGCTCCCTTGACCAACACGTCAGGCCTCATCGCCTCAATCAATGTTATCGGTGTGTCCTCATCAAAAAAAACGATCATATCAACATCAGCCAGAGACGAGAGCACAAGAGCTCTTGCTGTTTCATTTTGAATCGGACGCAGGGCCCCTTTGAGACGTTTAATTGAAGCATCTGTATTCAGGGCTAAAATAAGACGATCACACTCTTTGCGTGACTGTCTGATCAAATGAACATGTCCAGGATGCAAAAGATCAAAACAGCCGTTCGTGAACCCAATCTTATAACCTTTTTGACGCCAAGCCTTAAGTCGATCAAGAGCCGGCCCCAATTCATGAATCTTAAGGGCATGAGAAAAGGCCTCTTGGTTTTGTAGTGCAGCGCGCAGTTCTTCAAGAGATATTGTCGCTGTACCGACTTTTTCAACAACAAGTCCACCCGCAATATTAGCCAAGAGAGCGGCATCTGAAAGCTCCATTCCAACGCTCATACAAGCTGCAAGTGTTGATACAACAGTATCACCAGCACCCGACACATCAAAAATTTCGCGCGCCTTTGTTGGAATATGGATCGGGACTACTTCTTCTGAAACAAGCGTCATCCCTTTTTCACTCCGCGTTACAAGAACATTCCCAATACCATATGTCTTTTGAATAAATCGCGCTGCCTCAACAATCTCATCATCTTCACGCACAGCACGACCAAATGCTGCAGAGGTTTCCGAAAGATTGGGCGTAATTAAAGTTGCACCGCGATATTTCTCATAGTCAGCCCCTTTTGGGTCAACCAAAACACCAACACCATTTGCACGCGCAAGCTTAATAATTTTTTGACAAAGATATGGTGTCAACACACCTTTTGCATAGTCAGATAAAATAATCAAATCAATCGATTTGATATTCTGTGTTGCATAAGCAATGAGCCTGTCTGCGACTTCTGGCAAAATATCGTGAGAGTCTTCTTCGTCAACACGAAGCAGATGCTGTGTTCCCGCAATAAATCTTTTCTTGAGCGTTGAACGTCTTTTTTCATCCATCCACAAAAGAGACAGATCGCCTATCTTTCCATCAGAGAGCTCTGTAATCTTGTGACCGATCTGATCTTTTCCTAGAACACTCATGAAATGAGCCTGCACTCCAAGAGAGACAAGATTATTGATCACGTTACCAGCACCACCAATCATTTCATCAAAATGATCAAATTTCATAATAGGGATTGGCGCTTCTGGAGAGATACGCTCAACTTTTCCATAAATGAATCGATCGAGCATCGCATCGCCTATACACAGCACATGCGTTCCAGAAAACTGATCTAAAAGATTTAATACTTGTTGCATATTGTCCAAGAAAGTTGTCAAATTTATTTTTAAACAATACTGCATTCAACGCGAAAAGAAAAGTAAAATCAACGGTACCCTCACATGACAGCTTCATCACCAGCCATTGAACTCAAAAATCTCACCAAAACATTCAAAAAGACCAATGTTGTAAACCATATTAATCTACAAATTGAGCGCGGATCAATGACAGCTCTTTTAGGAAGCAATGGGGCCGGCAAAACAACAACTCTTTCAATGATTATGGGCGTTGTCACACCTTCATCTGGCCACGTTTATATCAATGGTGAGGATTTTTACAAAGACCCGCAGTCGCATCTTAAAATGATGAATGTCTCTTCACCTTACATTGAACTCCCTAAAACACTGACAGTTCTTGAGAATCTAAGAGTTTTTGCAGGTCTTTACAATGTAAGAGACCAAAATACCAAAATTGATCAACTTCTCCATGATTTTCGCCTTAAAGATTTCCGCAACAAACCTGCAGGAAGACTCTCTGCAGGACAAAAAACAAGACTTTCTTTGGCCAAAGCACTCCTCAATGATCCACAAATCTTGCTCCTTGATGAACCGACTGCCTCTCTTGATCCAGAGAGTGCGGATTGGATACGCAGCTATCTGAAAACCTACCAGCAAAAAACAAAGGCAACGATTCTCCTTGCCTCTCACAATATGTTTGAAGTTGAAAAATTAGCTGATCATATTTTCTTCATGCATCATGGCAAAATCCTCAAAGAAGGCAATCGCCTTTCATTGCTCGATTACTTTGAGGCCGATTCTCTTGAAGAGATGTTCATTAAGATCGTACGGGAATAACTATAAAGACAGCATCTCTTTTGCTTGCTCATAGTGAAGTGCCTCAATGCATTTTCCATCGAGCTGAATCACTGCTTTTCCTGATTTTTGAGCCTCTTCATAAGCAGCCACAATCGATTTTGCCCAAATCAAATCACTTGAAGATGGCGAATATAGCCGATTCGCTGCCTCAATGGTTTTGGGATGAATCAGGGTCTTGCCATCAAAGCCCATTTCCTTTCCTTGGCGACATGAAAATGCAAAGCCATCATCATCATTCAAATCCAAATGCACACCATCCAAAATCTGAAGACCATGGGCTCTGGCTGCTAAAATAGAATAAGAGAGACTCGTAATCAATGGCAGTCTGTCTTGCGTATGCGCTGCTCTTAAATCTTTTGCCAGATCTGATGTGCCCATCACAAGACAAGACAGCCGCTCTGAACTTCTTGCAATTTCTTTGGCATTTAAAATAGCAAGAGGCGTTTCCATCATTGCCCAGAGCTTAACTGTCTGAGGCGCTTTTTGGATTGTGAGCAGACTTTCGACCTTGTGAATTTGCTGAGCTGATTCAATTTTTGGCAAAAGAATGGCTGACACCTTTGCCCCTGCGAAGACACTCAGGTCATCATACCCCCAGTCTGTTTCAAGTGAATTGATCCTTATGATCAACTTATGAGAGAGGTGTGAGGCTTCAGCACAAAATTGTTTTACTCTCTCTCTGCTTTGGATTTTTTCAGAAGGCGCAATCGCATCTTCTAGATCCAAAATATAAGCATCGGCCGCTAATGCTTGAACTTTAGCTAATGTTTTTTCTTGATCAGCGGGGACATAGAGAACAGAACGAAGGGGATTATATTGCATAGGAGCCTCTCTTTCATTGAACACCTCTTTATCTTGTCGGTGATTCTCAGAAATATCCAGCCCCTTTTTTACTAAAAGGCTTCTTTTATGAGTAATTCCGCAATTTGAACAGCATTGAGCGCCGCCCCCTTACGTAAATTATCAGAGACAACCCAAAGATTTAGCCCATTATCAACCGTTGAATCTTCTCGGATACGAGAGACATAAACCAAATCCTCACCCACGCATTCTTGCGGTGTCACGTAGCCATCATCTGACTTACGGTCAACAACAGAAACACCTGGCGCTGACTTCAAGAATTTTCTTGCTTGCTCAGCTGATATCTCATTTTCAAATTCAATATTGGCTGACATAGCATGGCCAACAAAAACAGGAACACGCACGGAAGTCACAGAAACTTTGATCTTCGGATCAACAATCTTTTTGATCTCAACCATAATTTTCCATTCTTCTTTTGTGCCACCATCATCCATAAACTGATCAATATGCGGGATCACATTGAAGGCAATCTGTTTTGTAAACTGCTCTTTGGTCATTTCTTGGTTCATATAGATACCACGCGTTTGATTAAAGAGCTCATCCATCGCAGCCCGGCCTGCGCCCGACACAGATTGATAAGTTGAAATCACAACACGCTTGATCTTTGCAGCGTCATGAAGTGGCTTTAATGCGAGAACCAGCATCGCAACAACACAGTTGGGATTGGCAATAATCTTCTTCTTTTTGTACAAAGAGAGCGCGCCAGGATTCACTTCTGGAACGATGAGCGGAATATCAGAATCAACCCGAAAATGAGAGCTATTATCAATGAGAATCGCGCCTGATTTTGTGATCTTATCCGCATATTGACTGATCACCTTTGAACCTGCTGATGCTAAAACAATATTCACTTTTGAAAAATCGAATGAGCTTAGTGAATCAACAGAAATATCTTCATTTTCGCCATATGAAATTTGGGCGCCTACAGAATTTTCAGAGGCAAGAACGAAAACATTTTTCTTTGAAAATCCGCGTTCTGCAAGAATTTGAACAATCTCTCTGCCAACATTCCCAGTCGCACCGATCACCGCAATTTTAACGCTCATGAAAAACCTCTTTTTATACTATAATAAAGCTGATATAACTTGGCATGAAACAAACCAAAAGGCAAGAAAATTCAAAGATGTGTGGCATTACAGGATTCTGGGATTTTTTAAAAAATAAATCTCTTGAGGCGCAAACAACTTACCTACACCAAATGACCAATTCAATCGCTTATCGCGGTCCAGATAGTTTTGGCTATTGGCAAGATGAAAAAGCAGATCTGCACTTCGGTCATCGTCGCCTTGCGATCGTTGATCTGTCAGCCAATGGTCATCAACCAATGATCTCTCAAAATGGCCGATACGTGCTCATCTACAATGGTGAGGTTTATAATTCAGCCATCATCAGATCAAAACTTGAAACAGAAGGACTTTCATTCAAAGGTCATTCTGACACTGAAATTATTCTTGAGGCCTTTTCACTTTGGGGCATTGATGAAACACTCGCTCATATGGTTGGCATGTTTGCTCTAGCCCTTTGGGATAAACAAACCGAAACACTTTTTCTCATGCGCGATCGTGTGGGTGTCAAACCACTTTACTGGGGCATACAAAACAATGTGCTTCTTTTTGGCTCAGAATTAAAGAGTCTTAAAGAGCATCCTGCCTTTGATAGCAAAAGAAACCTAGAAGCTCTCTCTCATTATCTAACCTATGGCTTTATCCCCACGCCACTCAGCATCTATGAACACACACAAAAGTGTAAACCTGGGACTTATCTTGTCATCAAGAGCCCTACCGATATCAAAGAAGTTTGCTATTGGAGCCTTTATGACAAAGCAATTGATGGCCTTAAAAACCCATTGCAATCTTCGTTTGAAAAAAATATGACGTCGCTCGAGGCAATATTAGACACAGCTATCTCAAGCCGCATGGTAGCAGATGTTCCTTTAGGTTGTTTTCTCTCCGGCGGTATTGACTCATCCTTGGTTGCGGCACTCATGCAAAAGCATAGTTTAAAACCGATTCAGACCTTCTCCATTGGTTTTGATCATAAGCATTTCAATGAAGCACCTTATGCAAAGGCAATTGCAACTCATCTGGGGACAGATCATCATGAGCATATTTTTAAGCCTCAAGAGGCTTTAGATCTCATGACAAAAATTCCTGAGTGGTTTGATGAGCCTTTTGCAGATTCATCCGCTTTGCCGACCTTTCTTGTTTCAAAAATGGCACGACAAAAAGTCACGGTTGCTCTGTCAGGAGATGGCGGTGATGAATTTTTTGCTGGCTATAATCGTTATCTTTTCGCCGGCAAACATTGGGAAAAACTTAAGAACATACCCGCCCCTTTGAAGGTCATTTTCAAACATATTCTTCAATCTTTATCTCCTAAACAGTTGGATGCTCTTGCAACCATTTTACACAAAAGAATTCGCCCAAATCATTTTGGTGAAAAGGTCATGAAATTTATTCCGCTGCTCGAAGCTGAATCAACTCAAGATCTCTATCGTCACTGTGTTTCTCTGCCTCATCGACACTCTTTCTTGAAAGAATCAAACGCTCCCTCACCTTCCTTTGCTTTTGACCATAAAATGACAAACATCAATGCCATTGAAGCCATGCAAATTTACGATGCTCTTTTTTACATGATGGATGATGTGTTGGTAAAAGTCGACAGAGCCTCTATGGCAACGTCTCTTGAAGCCAGAGAACCACTTTTGGATCATCGACTCATTGAATTCAGTTTCAAATTACCCATGAGTCAAAAAATGTCCGGAAGCCAGGGGAAAATGCCACTCCGGCACATTCTGCACAAATATGTGCCCAAAGCTCTTTTTGAAAGACCAAAGGCTGGCTTTGCCATTCCTGTGGCAGACTGGCTCAAAACAGATTTAAGAGACATGGCTGAAGAGTGCTTTTCAACCCATGCTTTGTCTCAAACACCCGAGCTTCATACCACTCATATTCAAGCAGAGTGGTATGCCTTCAAAAAAGGACAAACACACCTCGCGCATCACCTCTGGGCCCTTTTGATTTATCAATTGTGGGCGAGGGGGTGACTAAATCGATTTTTAGTATCAACTATGAAGGAAAATCAAAATGACGAACGTGACCTTAGCACAGGCTCTCAGTAATATTGAGGCTATTGATAAAACAATTATTGGAGACCTCAGTACAAAGATAGAGTTCGATGAAAATGTCTCTGTTGTCTACACACATCTTCAACCACGAGCAAGTGGGTCCTTTTCTATTTATGACCTGATTCTTTTAAGTGATCGGCCAGGGATTGCATTAAGTGATCGTGAAGTAATCGCTTGCACAGAGATTAAGTACCCTGAAGAAAATTCTTCTCACACTATTCTTAAAAGAGAAATTTTAGCTTGGGTTGTTTTTATGGCCACAGGCTCATACTCTAGACAAGGGGCGGAGCCTTCAATGATCAATTCAAAAACATCATACAGATCATGGTTAGTTTCTGAAGCTTTTAATAGAAAAGAACAATATCAAATTGTTAACCAGGGCAAACAGATCACGATTGATAATGAGACTCACAAATTTATCGCACTAGCAACTGATCTGATAAGTGAAAACCTATTATCATTTGACCAATTAAAAAGCTTTATTAATTTATTTATGATGGCAAACAAAAATTATATAAGCTCGAATTTTCTAGATACACCCTTCTTTACTGCTTTTGAACAAATTTTTAAAAAAGCTTTTGTTCAAGGCTTCTTTGACACAAACCAAAATTTTGATGTTGCTCTTTGTCTTGGGGCGATTTTATCATCAATTAAAACAGATCCTTCGGAATCTGACTCTGCCCGCCGAAAACCTCTTGTTTTAACAACTGATCAAGAAGACCAAATTCTTTCGCTCCTTCAACATTTTTTTAAACAACCTGCCTTTTCAGCCAAGCTATTTAGTACCGTTTGTTTTTCTCCAGATGACTATATTGACGTTCCCGTTGATTACTTAATTCTTTGCCTTAATAACTTTCTCAGCACGCTTAGAAGTGGAATATTTAATTTTCAAATGTTCCAACATTTGAAAGAGCTTGATAGTGAATTCTGTGTAGATATATCCTTTTTTAATAATCATTTTATGAAAGATATTGAACTCAAAAAAGTCCCAGTTGATGTTCATCCTGTAGATGGAAGAGTTCTACCATTCATAAGATTTTTTTATGAATACGATGATGAATTTAAAGACTCTTTTATGCAAGATATGTCTCAACCAGGAACACAAACACCTCTTGCATCTTTTTTAGAGAAAATGGGCGCACCCGTTGAACAACATAGAAAAATGCTTACTCTCTTTACTAACTTAACAGAAGATCTTGAAACTTTTGATGGTGAATTTAATAAAGACCTCCCTATCAGATCAGAGATCATCCAAAATGGTAGATACAATCTTGATGTTGTTTGCCGTGAATTTAAAAGATTTCTAACAGCAACAGAAAAAGCCTATCTTGCATTTATCCAAAGCAGGACCGTACTTAGAAAAAACCCTGAATTCAAAAAATTTCTACTGGATCTAAAACCACTGTTTTGGTTAGAGATTAATATCAATAGCCCCGCCACTTACACTTCTTTAAAAGGATATATTGATGCAAGCATCCATCTTTTCAAACTCCAAATGCGGAGATTTTTTGATGATTCATTTTTACGCACCTTGACACAATTTCCATTTGAACAGATAAAAAGTATATTCGGATTATTCGAAGAAGGCCGAGGATTCATTGTTGAACCAGCTTTACAGAAACTGCAATTAATAATTACCCTAAAAATTGGAGTAATAACAGACTCAGTAGATATACCTAAATCATCAGTTACAGCAATTGATGAAATGATAAATATTTCAATGCACTACCAAAATTGTCTCAGATATAGCTATGCGCATCTTAGATTAGATCCATTAACTCAAATATCTTTTAATACATTAGGATTATTAGAGTATGTAAAAGATTGCACATCAGCCTTAAAAAAACTCATTGAAATGGAAAGTGCCATCGACCATGAATTAATTCCTATCATCCTTGAGGAATTAATGACTCATGCTGACAATATTGTTTTTAGCTATCTTGGTTATAATACAATGACAATACTTTTGCCAAATGCATTTTATTATAACATCCATAAAACACTCCTTCATTATGCTTTTGCAATAGAAAGGGGCATCATCACAACAGAACAATATTGCAAAATACTTGAAAAACATATCCAAAACGAGTTCAATAACACAGCCACTTCTACCGATTTCAACGAAGATTTGACCGATCTCATATTGAAAATCATTGGCCGCTATTTAAGCTATGGAAAAGTTGATAACTTAGAGAAATTAATCAATAAGGCTTAATACATCAGATCCTTCTGTATTAAGTTCTACATCCTCTAAAATTTATATCTCAAAACCCAAAAGCGCTCTTAAGCTAAAACGCCATGGCAATGCTTATACTTCTTCCCCGATCCACATGGGCAAGGCGCATTGCGCTGCACTTTAGACCAGCCATTTGGATCAGAATCCGCCTGTTTCACCGTTCCCTTTTTAGAGGAACCTTGATCGCTACCGCCGTCCATTAAAGCTGGGTCCTGACGTGTTTCATGCATCTTTTTCGGCAAAGCCGGCTCATTCGGAAGATCTTCTACAGAGCTCGCCTGAACCTCAACATGCATCAAGAAGTGCGTTACCATCTCTCTAAAGCTCTCAAGCATTAGCTTGAAGAGATTAAATGATTCTTGCTTATATTCATTCAAAGGATCTTTTTGAGCATAGGCTCTGAGTCCAATACCTTGACGCAAATGATCCAAAGCCAAAAGATGTTCTTTCCAATTCTTATCCAGAATCTGAAGCAAAATACTCTTTTCAGCCGCATGCCAAATCTCAGGACCGTACTTTAAGATCTTACCTGCAACATGATCATCCGCAGCTTTGATAACACGCTCTAAAAGCTCATCACCACCGATTCCGTCTTCATCACCCCATGCTTCAATCGGAAGATCGAGCGCAAGAACTGTCTGAACTTGTTCTTTCAACCCTTTCAGATCCCACTGTTCAGCATATGATTTTGGTGGAATGAATCGATCGACCATATCTTCGATCACATCAAGGCGCATGTCTGTAACCATCTCAGACACATCTGCTTTTGACATAATTTCGCGTCTTTGCTCATAAACAACTTTACGCTGATCATTCATCACATTATCGAACTTGAGCAAATTCTTACGAATTTCAAAGTTGTGAGCTTCAACTTTTTCTTGTGCTTTTTCTAGAGCCTTGCTGATCCACGGATGGATGATCGCCTCACCCTCTTCAAAACCAAGCTTACCCATCATCGATTGAATTCGATCCGATCCGAAAATACGCATCAGATCATCTTCAAGAGACAAAAAGAATTTGGAAGCGCCTGGATCGCCTTGACGCCCTGAACGACCACGTAACTGGTTATCAATACGTCTTGATTCATGACGTTCAGTCCCGATCACATAAAGACCACCTGCTTCAATCACAAGCTTTTTGTCTTCTTCAATCTGAGCAAGAAGCTCTTTTCTTTTCTTATTCAGAGCAGCTTCCGTCATACCTTCTTTCATTTCAGCCTGAAGCATCATATCAATATTACCGCCAAGCTGAATGTCAGTTCCGCGCCCTGCCATATTGGTTGCAATTGTAACCGCACCCGGACGACCTGCTTGAGCAATAATTTCTGCTTCTTTGTCATGGAAACGCGCATTCAACACATGGTGCTTAATCTTGTTTTTTGTCAGTATTTTTGATACATATTCAGATTTTTCAATCGACACAGTTCCAACCAAAACAGGCTGCTTTCTTTTTTGGCATTCTTCAACCATTTTCAGAACAGCATTGTATTTTTCATCAGCTGTCCTATAGATTTCATCATCATGATCAATACGCGAGACATCTCTATTTGTTGGAATTTCTACAACATCAAGCGAATAAATTTCAGCAAATTCAGGAGCCTCTGTCATCGCAGTTCCCGTCATACCTGCCAATTTATTGTATAATCTGAAATAATTTTGGAAAGTGATTGATGCAAGCGTCTGATTCTCTTGTTGAATCGGCACATTCTCTTTAGCTTCAATTGCTTGATGCAGGCCTTCTGAATAACGCCGCCCTTCCATCATACGACCCGTAAACTCATCAATAATGATAATTTTTGAATCTTTAACAATATACTCTTTATCCTTTGAGAACATGTGGTAAGCACGCAATGACTGATTCACATGATGCACAAGACTCACATTCGCGAGATCATACAAATTCCCTGATTCAATGAGGCCTTCTGCTCTTAAAATCTCTTCAAGTTTTTCTGTCCCTACATCTGTTAAGGTAACAGATCTCGACTTTTCATCCTTTTCAAAATCTCCATCTGCTTCTGAAAGACGTGGGATAATTTTGTTTACAGCGATATAAAGCGCTGAGCTATCTTCAGCAGGACCTGAAATAATGAGCGGTGTTCTTGCCTCATCAATCAGAATACTATCAACCTCATCGACAATTGCAAAATGGAAACCACGTTGAACCATTTCAGGTAGACGGAACTTCATATTATCACGCAAATAGTCAAACCCAAGCTCATTGTTTGTTGCATAGGTTACATCACACGCATAGGCGGCTTGACGCTCTTCATCATTCAAACCATGAACAATGCATCCAACGGTCATTCCTAGAAAACGGTAAATAGCTCCCATCCATTCGCTGTCGCGCTGTGCAAGATAATCATTCACCGTCACAACATGAGCACCTTTTCCAGCAAGAGCATTTAAATAAACAGGAAGCGTTGAAACAAGAGTTTTACCTTCACCTGTGCGCATTTCTGAAATACCACCTTCATGAAGCGTAATACCACCCATGATTTGAACATCAAAATGTCTTTGCCCTAAAACACGAAAAGCCGCTTCTCTGACAACGGCAAAGGCTTCATTCAACAAGCTGTCAACTGTCTCACCCTTGGCAAGACGATCACGGAATTCTGTCGTTTTTGCTCTTAATTCTTCATCATTGAGAGCTTTGATTGAAGGCTCAAGCGCATTAACAAGCTGAGCACGCTCGCGTAACTGCTTAATTCTACGATCATTCACAGACCCAAAAACTTTTTTTAACAATGCAAAAACCATTTTATCCTCTTCAACCAAATGAAATTCATCGATAAACTTTACATCATAAAATTCATTAATTCAATGTTATTCAAATATTTTTTGACTCTCTGAAATTTCTGTGCATAATTATAGTCCTTAGCTAAAGTTTTTAAAAACAAAACGCGAAAATGTTGCTCTTCAAAATTGCTTGATTTTCGCGAACTTATAATGGGGAAACACATGAATAAAGTTATCATTACAATCGTTGCTCTGGTTGTTCTTGCTGGCGGCGGTTACGGCGTATATAAATATATGAACAAAAACAAAGATCAATCTAGCGCTGAATCTGTGCTCGCAGAAATCGACTCAGCAAAACCTGGTATTGTTGTTGCAAAAGTAAACAACCAACCGATTACAATGGCTGAGCTCAAGACTTTCGTTAAAATGATTCCACCTCAATATCAACAAATGCCAATGGAAACTTTATATCCTCAATTGGTTCAACAGCTTGTTGTTGCAAAACTGGTTGAAACAAAAGCAAATAGCTTAAATATGGCAAATGATCCTGAAGTTGTTGAAAAAATTGAACAGGCTAAAAAGCAAATCATTGAAGGTACATTTATTCAACGTGAAGTGAATAAAAAGATCAATGACGGCAAACTCAAAGAAGCTTACCAAGCTTTCGTTAAAGAAAACCCAGCAGAAGAAGAAGTTCACGCAAGACATATTCTTGTTGATTCAGAAGATGCAGCAAAAGCAATCATTGCAAAATTAAATGACTCAAATGGTAAAAACTTTGAAGAGCTTGCAAAAACATCATCCAAAGATGTTAACTCTGGTCAAAATGGTGGCGATCTTGGCTACTTCACAAAACAAGAAATGATTCCTGAATTCTCAAATGCAGCTTTTGCAATGAATAAAGGAAGCTTCAGCTCAACACCTGTTAAATCATCATTCGGATGGCACGTGATCAAAGTTGAAGACAAAAGAAAAAGACCACAACCAACATTTGATGAGCTAAAGCCACAAATAGGTGCACAACTGTCACGTGCAGCTTATCAAGACATTGTGACTGATCTTCAAAAGAATGCAACAATTGAGCTTTTCGACATGAAAGGTAAGCCATTGCCAAAAGCAGAAGGTGAACAACCAGCTGCTCCAACAGCAGTGCCTGCGGCTCCTGAAACAAAGACAGCTCCAGCTCCTACAGCTGAGTAAAGAATTGAAAACTCATAAAAAAGCCTCCTTTCTAGGAGGCTTTTTTTACGGCTGAGACCAACCCGACATATAAATAATATCAAACTGCGCTTCGATTAAACCATCGTCTCTTGCAAATAAGTCTTTATACAGACAATCTGCTTCCTTAAAAACATGAGACGATGCAACTGAACGATCTCTGGCATGGAGACTATTATTTTGAGCCATTCCACGCAAGTCTTTCATTAACTGATAAATATCAGCATAACTGACAAAAATTTCTTCCTTATCTAGCACAGGTACAAAAAAACCAGCCAGTTGCATTAATTTTCCTAAATCATTTAAACTCAAAGAGGGCGACAAATGTGGTTTAGCACCACCCAAATGTTTGATCTCAGCCTCCAGTAAAACATGTCGCAAATGGACCAGAGAATTTTCACCGATCAGCGCTGCAATAAACAAACCATCTGGTTTTAAAAGCTTACGCACCATTGTGAGCGTTTGAGGCAATTCATTCAGAAAGTGAAAGGTCAATGGCGCAATAATCAAATCGAATGACCCGTCTTTAAAGGGCGGTCTTTCTTCATCAAGACAGACAAGAGACTCATAGTTTTTTCGATCTGTTTTTTTCAAAAAGCTTTCTGATAGATCTGTTGTGATTAGCTGATCAATTTTCCCTGGATAAGCACGATCAAGCAACCCTGTCAAATATCCATCATGAGCACCTAATTGTAAAATAGCAGGGAAATCTTTTTTAATATCCAAGAGCCTATCAATCAACGATTCACAAACCTCACGGTATAAAAAATCGTGCTGATGAAATAAGTGAGCGGCCCTGTCTCGCTGCTGTTTTTTTAACAATCGATCAAATATTTGATGGGATTCTGCTATCATTATTTCTTCACTCAGATTAAACTTGATCCATGACGACTTTTCATCATATCACGAGAGAGATATTCTCCAAAGCCCGATTCACCAAACCTCTAAAAATTCTTTTAGAGGCGCTTTTGCCATCGCGCTGTCTATCTTGTGGCAAACAAGTAAGTGAACAAGGTCTCGTTTGCGCTGAGTGCTGGTCTGATCTAACCTTTATCACAAAGCCACATTGTCCTTCTTGTTCATTACCTTATCCATTTGAAATTGAAAAGAATATGCTTTGCGTCTATTGCGCGAGCAAGACCTATGCCTTTGATCGAGCTCTTTCTGTTCTCCACTACAATGACATGAGCCGTAAGATTGTGTTGAAGTTCAAGCAATCTGACAAAACCTTCATGGCACCTTACCTTGCCAATCTTATGTATCAGACCGGACGCTCTCTCATAGACGAGGCTGATTTATTGGTGCCAATCCCGCTTCATCCAACAAAACTCTTTTCGCGCAAATTCAATCAAGCTGCGCTTTTATCTTACGCCCTTAGCGCTTTGTCAGGTACACCAACAGCTCCTGACCTATTGCTGCGCCATAAGAAAACCCAAAGCCAGGGTGAAAAATCACGCAAAGATCGCTTTGCAAATGTCAAAAATGCTTTCTCACTCAATGAAGCGCAATTCACAAAATCAGACCTCAAGGGTAAAAACATCTTGCTCATTGATGATGTTTTCACAACAGGAGCAACTCTTTCTTCTTGTGCTCATGTCTTGAAAAAAGCAGGGGCCAAGAGTGTCAAAGCCCTCACCCTCTGCCGCGTTCCAAAGGATTAATTTTTTAATGGAAATTTACCGGAAGTTTACTCGACATTTACCGGAATATTCATTGACAAATATCAACAAAATAACTATACTTATTTTATGAGCTTTACTCCAAAATACACCATCACTCCCCACATCGCTAAGTTACTAAGCGTGATTGAAGCTTCACGTCAATTGATTACGGATTTACCGATAACAGCTAAAATGATCAGCTCACTACGGGAATCTGCCAAAATTGCTTCAACACATCACTCAACCTATATTGAAGGAAACGGACTTTCTTTAGCCGAAGTCAGGACTATCATTCAAGACAACTCACATTTTCCCAATCGTGAAAAAGATGAAAAAGAGATACGTAACTATTACCAAGCCTTAGATGCTATTGATAAAATGGCTCTAGACACAATACCAATCCAAGAGCTTGATATTCAATATCTCCATGGCATATCGTTTTTGGGAAAAACAAAACCGACACCATATCGTGATGGCCAAAATGTCATTCGTGCCGGTAAACTCGTTGTTTATATCCCCCCAAAAGCCACTGATGTTCCATCTCTTATGCAAGATCTTATTGACTGGATCAATCAATCCATTAAAGACGACCTCCCTCTTCCTATTATTACAGGACTTGCTCATTATCAATTTGCAACAATCCATCCATACTATGATGGAAATGGCAGAACAGCACGCCTTCTCGTCACATTGATCTTACATAAATATCATTACGGATTAAAAGGAATCTACTCACTCGAAGAGTATTATGCCAAAGATCTGCATGCATACTACCAAGCTCTCACCGTTGGAAGTGATGAAGATTATTATCAAGGACATAGAGAAGAAGCCGATTTAACAAACTTTCTTGAGTATTTCATAGAAGGTATGGCGCATGCTTTTGAAACAATAAAAACTCAAGCCAAAACAGCTCAAACACAGGGCAGCATAGATCAATCCCCTCTTTTACGAAACCTAACAAGACAGCAAAAATTAACCTTAAAACTCTTTATAACATCAAAAGAAATCACAACAAAAGATATTGCAGACCTTTTTCAATTTAGTGATCGACAGGCTCGGTACTTATGTCAAGAATGGATATCAAATAACTTTATAAAAATTGCAAACCCAGCCTCAAAAAATAGGTCTTATCAACTTACTGAAAAATATGAATCTTTGATTTTGAATTCTATTGAAATTCATGGATAGATCAATACTCACCATAGTGAGTTTCAGGAAGCGTCTGTCCTCCATCAACAATTATTGACTGACCTGTGATGTATCTTGCTTCATCTGACGCTAAGAACAAATGAGCAAAGGCGACTTCTTCAGGTGTCCCTAACCTCTTCATTGGAATGGGAGCAATGCGTTCTTTAATGGCCTGTGGACTATTCGCTTTGGCAAGGCCTTCTGTTTCAATATTTCCAGGCTCAACTGCATTGACGGTAATATTGTACTTTGCAAGTTCGATTGCGATTGTTTTCATAAAACCATTCATACCGCTTTTTGCGGCTGTATAATGTGATTTTCCTGGCAGACCAACGCGTGGACCGGAAATGGATGAAGTCAAAATAATACGTCCGTATTTCTGATCTTTCATGACAGGCACAACTGCTTTCACTGCATAAAATACGCCATTTAGGTTGGTTTGAATCGCTGTATGCCATTCATCTTCGGTCATCTTGTCAATTCTCGATGCTGGATAAAGACCGGCCGCATTATGGATAAAGACATCAATTCGGCCATATTTCTTGGTTGTTTCAGCAACCATTTTCTGCATATCTTCTGACTCTGAAATATCTCCGACCAGATAAGAGACTTCAGCGCCTTTGGCAGTCAAGTCCGCTGTCACTTTTTTCAGATCAGCTTCTGTGCGGCTTAAAATGACAACTTTCGCACCTTCGGCTGCAAAGACCTTTGTAATACCAAGACCAATACCTTTACTGCCCCCTGTAATAAGAACAACTTTATCTTTCATCCGCGCTTCAGCAAAGCAAACTGTTGTTGATGCTGTTAAAAGAATGACCGCTAAAAGAACTGATTTTACAAATGTCATTTTATGCTCCCTTTTTAGAGCATTTTTAGATGATATAAAACGACCTGTCAAGGCCATTTATATTAAAAAACACTTGCAATTTTGTTTTAAAGTAACCATATTTAAATTGGGGTTGGAAACGGATGAGGCACTCGTAAACCCGGTCAGGTCCGAAAGGAAGCAGCCGTAGCGAATCTGTCTTAGGTCGTCTTCCAACCCTTTATATTAAATTAAAATTTATCACATATACATAATAACGCGCAATATTAATAAAGGTTAGGAAAAAACACCGCACCTTAAAAAATAATCCATATCCGATTTTTATCTGTTCAGGAGATGAAATTTTTGGTACAAAAATAGCTAGAGATTTCGTAATTTTTACACTCAGGACATTTTGAATGGCTCAACTCGACATCAAGCAAGCAGCTTACCGTGTCTTAGCACGCAAATACCGACCAAAAACATTTCATGATTTGATCGGTCAAGAGGCTATGGTCAAAACACTTGATAACGCTTACAAAACAAATCGCCTTGCTCATGCCTTTATGCTCACAGGCGTCAGAGGCGTTGGTAAAACAACAACAGCGCGCATTATCGCCAGAGCTATTAATTGCGAAACACCAAATCAAGGCGACATTTATGCAATGTCCCCTTGTGGTACTTGTTCTTCTTGTCAGTCAATTCTTGAAGATCGCAATGTTGACATTATGGAAATGGATGCTGCGACCCGAACGGGCGTTGATGATATTCGCGAAATTATCGAAGGCGTAAAATACGCCCCTGTTTCTGCCAAATATAAGATTTACATCATCGATGAAGTTCATATGCTCTCAAAAGCTGCCTTCAATGCGCTTTTGAAAACATTGGAAGAGCCACCAGAAAAGGTAAAATTCATCTTTGCAACGACTGAGATTCGCAAAGTTCCTTTAACCGTTCTTTCAAGATGTCAGCGATTCGATTTGCGGCGCGTCACCATTAGCGAGCTTCAAAGTTACTTCCAAAAAATTTGTGCGCAAGAACAGGTTGAAATTGAAGAAGAAGCTCTGCACTTTATTGCAAGAGCAGCAGATGGTTCTGTCCGTGATGGACTCAGCCTTTTAGATCAGGCCATTGCGATGTCAACAGGTCACGTCACGAGTGAAGATGTTAAGAACATGCTCGGCCTTTCTGACAGAGCTGAAATGTCAATTCTCTTCAAACATGTTTTGTATGCAAAAACAGAAGATGCATTGAAACTATTTCTAAACATGTATGCCAAAGGGGCAGATCCTCAAGTGATCTTGCAGGACCTGCTAGATCTCACCCACAATCTATCACGCTTAAAAGTATGCAGCACACAAAACAGCACGGCTGATGATATGCCAAGCTGGGCAGTTTCTTTCTATAAAGAAAATGAAGATAGCATTCAAATCTCAACGCTCACACGCATCTGGCAGATTCTAATCAAGGGCCTCAAAGAATGTGATCAAGCACCTTCAACCCAGCAAACAACAGAGATGATCTTGATTCGTCTGTGCTATGCAGCCAATTTGCCTGACCCATCCAAACTCTTGAAAGCCTATTATGACCAAGATTTCTCGGATGAAACCACGACGGCCCTTTTTCAACAACCAGATTC
>JAGPBS010000009.1:0-14551 GCA_018063245.1 Alphaproteobacteria bacterium
ATCAAGAAAGAAACGCATTCCTAATGACATTTGTTGACAATTACAACAAAACCCGGCTACATTGTCTACAATATAAAGCCCCTTGCGAAGCGCTCGCTATTCATGCGGAACTATACACGAAGGCGGGAATCCAGTAATCTCTCAACATAAAGTCATCCTGAACTCGTTTCAGGATCTCCTTATAATTACAAAGAGATGCCGAAACAAATTCGGCATGACGTACTGGTTTTTGTTTTTAATGGATTCCCGCCTTCCCCCTACGCCAAGGCTTCGGAGCGACAGGTCGCGGGAATGACAAGTTTAGATGGGCGCGCCCTCTTCAACTTCTAATTCTATCTCAGGAACATGCAGTTGTTCCAACTCACACCCCTGTTCTTGTAGCTCTTGAAGCCACCTCTGTTGTACTGGGGGAAAATCTTGGAAAAAATAAGTACATGTATCTTCTGGACAAGTATGTCTTTCGTAACACTCTAAAGAAGAAACCTCGTTATGGTCTCTATTAAATGTGATGTCTTTCAGATTTTTTAACTGTGTTATTTCATCCGGTAATATTTTTAACCGAGGTTTTGTCGTCGGGTTGGAAGCGATTGGCAGCGTCAGATTTTTCAAATTCTGTAATCGACCAATTTCTGGCGGCAGCGCCTCAAGATAAGTACATCCTAATAAAATCAAGGTATGTAAATTAACGCAAGTCAGAATTTCCAAAGGAATTTTCGTCAAACCATGAGGGGCAAAAAGCAGAAAGGCTCTCTCAGACTTTTTAAAGAGTTCGATGGGTAAAAAAGGCGCATCACTATCTTCAAAAGAGAATGCAACCATTTGAGTTTTTGGATATTTGGTAACGTAAATACATCCTCTCGTCTGAATGAGAGGCTGTCCTGTTAATTCTAGAATAGGCTCAGGATTTTCTTGATCAACTTGCTGAATCATTTTGACGATCATTTCAAGTTCATGAAATATGGTCACAAGTATTCCTTGGGGATCAGGCACTTGATCATAGATTACTTTATGCATCTTCATCGCTATTAGGTGATAGGCTAATGTTTCACCAGAAATGAGAGACTCACTATCCTTCACAGGACACAATTCAACCAACTGACGACTATTCTCAGATAATTTCTTGAAGAAAAATTCTGAATTCAAAACATATCTATGAAAATCAATTGCACTTGAAAAGTGAGGAGCAGAAAATACACGTTTAATATCTTTTATTGTTCTTTCGTGTCCCCTTGCCTGCATCGCATTCAAAATGTCTTGCATAAAACCTTTCGCTCTTTTCGGGATTATTTGTTGAGGCGTAAAAAGATTTTTAGACACAAAGATCAAAGAAGATAAATCACGCGCATCGACATAATCAAGAATTCGCGCTTTCACAAGGCCTGGTAATAATTGAATCATAAGCCCACCCTCTTCAGGATGCCTTGCTGTATAGTCTGCTGCCAGATGAACATTTTGCAGCAGATCGCTCCGAGGCATAGGAACCAATATTATGCCATCATCCGATTTTACTCTTTTAAACGATTGTACAAGGCTGTGCTCGACAGCACGCGCCTCAGAATGGCCTTCTACAGCTTGTAATATATTACCATGACTGACAACGCGCTTTAAATTTAAATCTGACATAATGATAGCTCCTTTGAAATAAACAGTTAATATCGATTCAAATAAATTAAGAGAAAATTTACTAAATGTCAAGACATAAAACAAAGATTTTCAAAAAGATTAAAAGCCCTCTTGACAGAATCACTCATAAAACCTATATCACTTCTATCAAAGTCTATTTAACCATTCAGGAGCCCATTATGTCCCAACAAAAAATGACCTTTCAAGCTGAGATCAGTAAAATTCTTGATATCGTCACCCATTCCCTTTATAGCGAGAGAGAAATTTTTCTGCGCGAGTTAATTTCAAATGCCTCAGATGCCTCTGACAAATTACGGTATTTAAGCCTCACACAAAAGGAAATTGCAGCCAAAGCAGAAGATTTCAAAATCGTCATCACCGTTGATACTGATAAAAAAACACTCACCATTGCCGATAATGGTATCGGGATGAATCGCGAAGAGCTGATTGAAAATCTGGGGACCATTGCAAAATCTGGTACATCTGAGTTTCTATCAAAGCTCAAAGAAAATCCAAAAGGTGATATTTCTCTCATCGGTCAATTTGGTGTTGGTTTTTATTCATCCTTTATGGTTGCAGACAAAGTTGATGTTCTCTCGAAAAAAGCGGGCGAGGAACAAGCTTGGAAATGGAGCTCAAACGGTAAATCAGATTATACAATTGCAGAAGGCACCAAAAATGGCTATGGGACAACCATTCGCCTTCATTTAAAATCTGATGCAGCAGAATTCCTTGAACGCACACGCCTTGACTATATCATCAAAAAATACTCTGATCATATTTCCATCCCTGTGATTTTCACCGATGGCAAAGAAGAAAAAGCTCAGCTGAATCAAGGCAATGCACTCTGGATGCGCTCAAAATCAGAGATCACACCTGAGCAATATGCTGAATTCTACCGTCACACAAGTCATCATTTTGATGATCAAGCGCTCACACTCCATTGGCGTGCTGAAGGGAAAATCGAATATACATCGCTTCTATTTATCCCAACACAAAAACCGTTCGATCTTTTTCAACCTGATCGTAAAACAAAGTTGAAGCTTTACGTCAATCGTGTCTTCATTTCTGATGATATTCAAGACCTGCTCCCTCCTTACCTCCGCTTTGTTCAAGGTGTGGTTGATAGCTCTGACTTGCCACTCAATGTGAGCCGTGAAATGCTTCAGAACAATCCTGTGCTTGCTAAAATCAAAGCTGGTCTTGTGACCAAGATTCTGAGTGAACTCGAAAAATTAGCGAACAATGATTCAGAAAAATTCAAAGAATTTTATGAACAATTCGGCGCTGTCCTGAAAGAAGGTCTCTATGAAGATCAAGATCATAAAGACAAGCTCTTATCCCTTGCTCGTTTTGCCTCTTCACAGAAAGATACTTTGATCAGTCTTGATGATTATGTTTCCAAAATGAAAAAAGACCAGGAAAACATTTATTATATTTCTGGAGAATCCAAAGAGGCTCTTCTCAAAAGCCCACATCTTGAAGGATTCAAAGCGCAGAATATTGATGTTTTGCTCTTAACTGATCCTGTGGATGAATTCTGGATTCCGATGATTGGTAGCTTTAAAGACAAGACATTCAAATCGATTACACGATCAGGCGATGATCTCTCAAAACTCAGCAAAGAGCCTGAGAGCCCACAAGACAAGGAAGCCACATCGCAAAGTGAAGCTTTAATTGCCTTCTTGAAAGTTGAACTGAAAGATCACGTCAAGGATGTCAGAAGCACAACAAGGCTTGTTGATAGTCTGGCTGTTTTGGCCTCTGATGAAGGTGATATGGATATCTATTTCGAAAAACTGATGAAGCATCATCAAAAATTAGATATTGCCTCAAAGCGCATTTTGGAAATCAATCCAAAACATCCTCTGATTAAAAAGCTCACTCAAATTGTGGATGATAAATCCCAGCAACAACTCGCCTCAAACCTTGGCTATTTAATTTTGGACAGCGCCCGCATCCTTGAAGGAGAGACTGTGATAAATCAACAAGACTTCCAGCGCAGAATGGCTGATGTGATGCTAAAAGCGCTGTAAGGTTAGATTACAAATTTTCTTCCTGGAGCCTTTGAATCTAATGCCCTTAGGGCATTTTTGGACTCTTGGCTGATCCGATTGCCGCCAACTAAATTAAGATCTGCTAGGGTTGTATTCCCTGTAAGAGCCTCAATCAACATCTGAAGAACTGCGTCATCAATTTTATTATTCCCAAGATCAAGATTGACAAGTGTCTTATTGCCTTTGAGAGCTGTTGCAATCGCTTTCATGCCTTCTAGGCCAATCCTATTTCCGTTGAGATTCAGACTTTGTAGCGCTTCATTTTTAACAAGCACTTTCACAAGAAATTTGACAGATTGATCTCCAATTTGACTGGTTGAAAGATCTAACTCAACTAAAATTTTATTTTGCTTAAGAGCCCTCAAAAACCTTTCAATGCCTTGTGCATTATTCATCGAATCCAAAGAAAGACTTAGGCTTGCTAAGGTTGTATTTTGGTTGAGAACCGTAACAAGCGCTCCAACAGCCTCATTGTCAAATCGAGCAAATTTGAGATCAAGACTTTTAAGGGTTTCATTCTTCAAAAGAGCCTCAGCAAGAGCTTTTACACCAGCACCCTGAATGCCATTAGAAGTAAGCTTAAGACTGATTAAACTTTTATTTTCTTCAAGAGCTTTCGCAAGAACTTTTGCGCCTTCATCACCAATCTGCATGTCTTCTGGGACCATACTGTTTCCGCTGAGATTCAAACTTTTAAGAACTTTATTTTGCTTGAGAGCCTCAGCAAGCAACGTAACACCTGCAAGACTAATTAAGTTATTCCCAAGATTAAGACCTTCTAAAGTTGTATTTTGCGTGAGAGCTTGAGCAATTGCTTGAATACCAACTGACTCTATTTTGCCACTACCAAGATCAAGCATCTGTAGACCCGTATTTTGCGTAAGGGCTCCTGCAAGGACCTCTGCACCTTCATTTCCGATCCGAATACCGTTTAGACTAAGATTTTTTAATGTTTTGTTATGTCTAAGAGCTTCAGCAATCGCTTCTATACCTTCAGCTTCAATAGGGTTACTATTCAAGGTAAGTACTGCCAATGTTTCGTTTTTCATGAGACATTTTGCAAGGATTTTTGCGCCTTCATTATTAATTCCCACATTAACTAGAGACAGATGTCTAACAGTTTTATTTTTCTCAAGAGTCTCCGCAAGCTTTTCAACATCTTCAGGTGCCAATTCAAAACCAAAAGCTACTGATAATTGAGTCACAGAAGGATTGTTTGTACAAAAGAACGTCAAATCATTGTTGTCTTGAATTAAAGCTGTATGAAAAAGATCAATCATCTCGCGGATAGGATCATCTTCGGCAACATTTTGCAGAATGTCTTGGAACATTTCAAAAGAAATAACGCGTGGCGTCTCACCCAGCAGTGGTAAAAAATAAGTAAAAAAATGGTCAGAATCATACGTCGGATTTTCCTGTCCTTCTTCTCTAAAAGAACAGAGAGCCTTGATCTCTTTAAAAAAGCTGATAACAGCTTCAGGACTGGTATATACATCTGATCGACGGTTCATGACATCATAAGCCATTCTTTTGAAAAATTTTTCTTGTAACACAGGTGTCGCACCAGATTGTTTAATATGAGTTATTCTTTCACCAAGAGGGAGGGCTTTTAGGCTGTCTAAAATGAAAGTAAAATATATATCGTCTAATCTAGGAATAGGTTTTGAAAGGGCAACTTTTATTGTTTGAGCGCCTTGAGTGGCTTGTGTTGATTCGGTTGCTGTAACAGTACCTTTTAATGGATCTAAATTTGGCATAATAATTCCTTTCATCAAATATTGAATTTATGATACTAATAAACATAATTGTATCATATTTATTTTAAATGTCAAGTGATGTTGGTCTTATGAACAGAATGCCCTTCTGCTCCAATTGGTCCAGAGCCTTACCCAGCGACCTCAATAAGAGTCGATACAGTTCTCTGGATAAGCTGATATGAACGGGGGTTAACTTGCGCAAGATCTGCAAACTTTTCCCACGCACAAATCGCTTCTTTAACCTCATCGATAATCTCTAACGCTCTTCCTTTTTTGACTTGGGCCACGGATGCTAATTTTAACAGGTGGTCTTTTGTTGGATTTTTGCCTTCACCCATAATCGTTGTAGAATGTTCTCCGGCTGGACCTGAAGAAAAAACAATGTCATAAGTTGGAGAAAGAGCCCACTCACCATTTTCATCCATCAAAAATGCAAAGTTTTTTGCATGATCATCACGATTACAGGACAAAACATTAAAAACAGCAACTCTAAATTGCTTTTCACATTCAACAACATTCTTTGTTAGAAATAAAGTTGCCTTCATCACTGTTTCATAATCTAGACTCGGCATTCTATGATCAGCATGAAGCAGCCCACTCATTGTATGCATATGATATCGCTTACCATTACGACGATCAAATCGCTTCACACCAAAGAAACCTGACCCATTTCGTGATGGAAACAACTTAGCCTCTGGCAAAATAAGACCTGCATCTTTTGCCATCAGGTGATAAGCATATTCAATGGCCCCAATATCAAGCTGATCCATTGAAGATCGAAATTTAATCAACCAATCCGCCCCTTCATGCTCAACCAAAATTTTAGGCCGAGCACCAGCTGATGATCCATTCAAACTCAACAAATCATCAACAAATTGATCATTATCATTTTCTTGAAAATCCTTAATCTCACGGTCAATCTCATCAAAATTTTCATGAGGCAAAGGATCAGGCATACCAATCTCTGGCTCATAAATCAGAGCGCCCATTCCTGTATGACCAACGTAACATAATCGATCTAAAGGTGTTAAATCCCCCGGATTCATTCCCGTCTTCATCAGCTTACGATCAAGCAAAAGACACCCCCATCCATCAGGCAGACTATCGTTAAACACACCAAAAAGGCCTTCAAAAACTAAATCTGGCGAGCTCAAAATTCCCGACTTAAGTGGTAATTTCAACGGTGAAATCTGCAGGCCTGCTCTTAAAAAATCCCGTGCATATTCAAAATAGATACGCCTGTCTCTCAATGCAAGAGACCCAACAGGCACCTTATCTTCCGCCATTTTCAAATAAACATGAATCATTTGATGATCTTGAAATCTCATCGCCGCCCCCTTTTCCGCATTTTTGGAGAAACCAACTCTTCTAGTGAAGTCATTTTCATAAGAGGATCAAACTGAAAGAGCGATAAAAATGCCTCAGACGCATCTAATATAAAAGAAATTTTTAATAAGGAGTCTAAAGAAATTTTTCCTGTTTGTTCAAATTTTTTAATCACAGCATAACTAACACCAGAGCGCTCCGATAAACCAATCTGACTCAGATTCAAAGACAAACGCTTTGCCCGCGCCTGCTTGGCTATATGAGCTGAAACTTCACTAGGCGTCATTAATACTGATATCATAATATCCTTTATGGCTAAATTTTGCTTATTATAGATATAATAGTATCAGTTATGAAATTTGTCAAGAAAATCATTCCAAAAATCTCTCTGGCACTTTTTGTAAAAGAGGATTACCATATGCCTAAACTAAAATAAGGCTGAGGACTCCTATGGATCTTACTTCACACTCTTTAACCGATATCACCCTTGTCACCATGATTGCCGTTTTTTGCGGTATCTTTTTGGAACGCTTAAAGCAGCCTGCAATTGTTGGCTATATTGTGGCCGGAATCGTTCTTGGGCCAACAGGTTTTGGGTTTATTTCAAATTCTGAAAATGTTCAAGCCTTGGCCGAACTTGGCATCATTCTCTTGCTCTTCATCATTGGGATGGAACTCAGCTTTAAATCATTTATGTCTGTGATCAAAATTGCGATTTCCTGCGTGGTGATCCAGTTGGTTGCATCGCTTCTGATCTGTTATGTCTTAGGTAAAATTGTTGACTGGACTGGAGAAGAAACCATTCTCTTTGGTTTTATCCTTATGCTTTCAAGTACAGCTGTTGCCATTAAAATGCTTGATGAACTCGGTCACTTGAAAGATCCGATTGGGCAAATCACCGTTGGTATTTTGGTTGCGCAAGATCTTGCTCTGGTGCCTATGCTTTTAATGGCCGGCTCCTTGAGTCATGGCGGTGAAATCACCATGATGGTCTGGATTAAAATCTTGATTGCCATTATCTTCTTGATTGCCCTTGTCATGTTTTTAAGCAAAAGAGAAAAACTCACTCTGCCTTTCAGCAAATGGCTTAAGGGAAACGGCGATATGCCTCCCTTGATTGCTCTTGCGATTTGCTTTTCAGCTGCAACTTTAAGTGGTTTACTTGGTCTTTCTTCTGCTTATGGTGCTTTCTTGGCAGGGCTTATCATTGCAAATTCAACTGAGCGTGATATTCTTATGAAGGTCACACATCCGATCCATAGTGTTCTTTTGGTTGTCTTCTTCCTCTCAATTGGCCTCATGATTGATTTGGGCTTTATTTTCAAGAACTTTCATGCTGTTTTCTTGTTCCTTTTAACGGCTGTTTCTATCAAGACTGTTCTCAATATCGCAGCTTTACGCATGCTCGGTCAGTCATGGGAAAATGCTTTTCCGGCAGGGCTTGTCATGGCGCAGCTGGGTGAATTTGCTTTCTTGCTAACCTCGATTGGTTTCAAAGGGAAAATTCTGGATGATTACGATTACAACTTGGCGATTTCAGTGATTGCTCTCAGCCTTTTACTCAGCCCCTTATGGCTTTTAACGGTTCGCCGCTTCCATGGACTTGCAAGCCAAGGCATTACAAGTGCCCGAGGAATTGTTCTGGGACTCTACCAGGGCGAGATCAAGAGCGTCAGTGACTTTTATCACAACATTCGATCAAAAATTGACTCTCTGTCAAAAAAAACTGATCAAACAGATGAGCGAACCAAAAATTAAAGATTCTCGTTTAGAATTTGAAACATGAAAAATAATGACAGAAAGGTAATTAACTCATGAAAACTGGCCAAGACACACTCAAAACAAAAAAAACACTCTCCGTTGCTGGCAAAGACTATGATTATTATTCGCTAAAAGAAGCGGCAAAGACGATTGGCGATATCTCTGCATTGCCTTATTCAATGAAAATTCTTCTCGAGAATTTACTCCGCTTTGAAGATGCCCGCAGTGTTAAAGTTGATGATATTAAAGCGATTGCTTCTTGGCTTAAAACAGGAAAATCTGATCATGAGATTGCTTATCGCCCTGCCCGCGTTTTAATGCAAGACTTTACGGGCGTTCCAGCTGTCGCTGATTTGGCTGCCATGCGCGAAGCTGTTGTTAAATTAGGCGGAACCCCTGATCGCATAAACCCTTTATCACAAGTTGATCTTGTGATCGATCACTCTGTGATGGTTGATGAGTTTGGATCGCCAACCGCTTTTCAAATGAATGTGGAACGCGAATTTGAGCGCAATCATGAAAGATACGCTTTTCTAAGATGGGGGCAAACAGCCTTTAATCGCTTCCGCGTTGTCCCTCCAGGAACAGGGATTTGCCATCAGGTCAATTTAGAATATCTCTCACAAGTCGTGTGGGTTGAAAATGATGATGACGGCAGAGCCATTGCTCTCCCTGATACGCTTGTGGGTACGGATAGTCACACAACCATGGTTAATGGACTTGCTGTTCTTGGTTGGGGTGTTGGCGGTATTGAAGCTGAAGCAGCGATGCTTGGCCAGCCTGTTTCAATGGTTCTGCCTGAAGTGATTGGCTTTGAGTTAACCGGTCGCCTTGCAGAAGGCGTGACTGCAACCGACCTTGTACTTACCGTAACAGAAATGCTCCGTAAAAAAGGTGTTGTTGGTAAGTTTGTTGAATTTTTTGGCAGTGGCCTTGCTTATCTCTCACTTGCAGACAGAGCAACTATTGGAAATATGGCCCCTGAATATGGCGCCACTTGTGGTATTTTCCCAATCGATGAGGAAACATTAAACTACCTCCGCTTTACAGGACGTGATGAATCACGCATTGCTCTGGTAGAAGCCTATGCTAAAGAACAGGGCATGTGGTATGATGCTGCCAACCCAACAAAATTCAAATATACGGATACATTGAAGCTTGATCTCTCAACAGTTGAATCATCTTTGGCTGGACCAAAAAGACCGCAAGACAGAATTGCGCTCAAAGATGCAGCACAAAACTTTACAAAGGATCTTGATGCTGTCTTCAAAGTGCCTCAAGACAAAATTTCTCAGACAGCTCCTGTCGCTGGCGCCCCTTATCAAATCAAACAAGGTGATGTTGTGATTGCCGCAATCACAAGCTGTACAAACACATCCAATCCTTACGTCATGGTTGCAGCTGGCCTCTTGGCTCGTAAAGCGCATGAAAAAGGCCTCAAAGTCAAGCCTTGGGTGAAAACATCATTAGCCCCGGGCTCTCAGGTTGTCTCTGATTATCTTGAAAAAGCAGATCTACAAAAAGACCTTGATGCTCTCGGCTTTAACCTTGTGGGCTATGGCTGTACAACTTGTATCGGAAACTCAGGACCTCTGCCTGATCCAATTGCCAATGCCATTCAAGAGAATGATCTAACAGTTTGTTCAGTCCTCTCAGGAAATCGTAACTTTGAAGGACGTATCAATCCGCATTGTAAAGCGAACTACCTTGCTTCACCACCACTTGTTGTTGCTTACGCCTTAGCGGGATCAATGAAAGTTGACTTACGTAAAGAACCTCTTGGCAAGGATCAAAAAGGCAATGATGTCTATTTGAAAGACATTTGGCCATCAAGCACTGAAATTTCTGATCTTGTTATGAAATCACTCAGCGCTTTCATGTTTAAGAAAAGATACAGCAATGTCTTTGAAGGTCCTGATGAATGGAAGAGCATTGCAACCAGTACAGGCGTTACATATAAATGGCAAAATAATTCTACCTATGTCAAATTGCCTCCTCTCTTTGAAGGCATGGAACGCGAACCGAAGGCTCTGCAAAACATCCGCAAGGCACGCATCTTAGGTCTTTTTGGTGACAGCATCACAACAGATCACATCTCTCCAGCTGGTTCGATTAAAAAAGACAGTCCTGCAGGGCAATATTTAACAGACCATAAAGTTGAAATTCGTGATTTCAACTCATATGGCGCACGTCGTGGGAATCATGAAGTGATGATGCGGGGTACCTTTGCCAATATTCGCATCAAGAATGAAATGATGGGCGGTAAAGAAGGTGGCTATACAAAATATCTGCCAACCAATGCCGAGATGCCAATCTATGATGCAGCCATGAAATATCAACAAGATAAAACACCCCTTGTGATCTTTGCAGGTAAAGAATATGGCACAGGATCATCACGCGACTGGGCAGCAAAGGGTACAATGCTGCTTGGCGTTAAAGCCGTGATTGCAGAGAGCTTTGAGCGCATTCACAGATCAAACCTTGTTGGGATGGGTATTTTGCCCCTCCAATTCATTGATGGCAAATCAAGACTCTCTCTTGGGCTTGATGGATCTGAAATCATCACCATTGAAGGCATTGATCAGGCTTTAAAACCAAAACAAAAAATCCAGATTCACATTGAAAGATCAAATGGGAAGACTGAAACTGTAGAAGTCATGTCACGCATTGATACACTCGATGAAGTTGACTATTACCGTCATGGTGGTATTCTGCATTATGTTTTAAGAAATCTGACTCAAGGACACAATAATTCTGATGGCCTGCGCGCTGTCTCATAACTTATACAGGACTATTCAATGCCGAATCAAATTTTAGATCCAAAACTACTGGACATACTCGTCTGTCCGTTGACAAAATCGCCTTTAAAATATGACAAAGAAAATCAAGAATTGATTAGCAAACAAGCTGGACTGGCTTTCCCAATTCGCGATGGTATTCCGATCATGCTCGTTGAAGAAGCCCGAAAACTTTCTCATGATGAATCATCATAAATGTCATTTGCCCTTAAAATGAATTAAGTTCTCTTGCGTCAATTTTAACGCCATCTTAAATTATTTTGATCATGATGAAAGATAGACCTCTTTTGTTCTAAGTAGAGCAGTTCACTCCAAGAATGAGCAACACTTTCAAATTGAGTTAAAATGACGATCAATGTTTTAATAGTAGATTCAGACTGCCCTGAAAAGAATCACTTAAAAAGTGTTCTTAACTCTGTCTCTATTGATCTAGAATTACAAGAAGCCTCCTCTGCCGCTCAAGCGCTTGCTAAATCTCAAAAAGGTAACTTTGATTGTATTTTTATCAATTCAACTTTGCCTGACCAGGATTGTACCGATCTCTACCGAGATCTTATGCTCACCGTTACACATTCGCCTTCAATCATCTTTCTCACTGAACATGAAAAAGAACAAGAGGCTATTGAAAAGCAAAATATCCTTGGTATTGAATTCGTCAATAAAAAAACACTCGATAAGCACGCCATTCATGCCACTCTTCAGTATGCTTTGTCACGCCAAAAGCTACTCACACAAATTTCTGAATTACAGAACTTTGATATTTTAACAAGCCTCAATAATCGAAGCGCATTTTTATCAGGGCTTGAAAAGACAATCGCTCACTCACAACGCACAGATAAACCATTCGCTGTTTTAATATTTGATATCGATCACTTCAAAGATATCAATGAAACAATGGGTCATCAGTTCGGAGATAAAGTTCTGAAAGCCACAGCTGACAAGTTGATGAAAAATATTCGTGAAAGTGATTATTTAGCCCGATTAGGCAGTGATGAATTTGGTATCATTGCTGCAAACTTATGGGATTATGAATGCGCTGCTAGCTTCTCAAAAAGAATTATCGAACTCTTTAGCTCACCCTTAAATATTGATCATCAAAAGATTTACTTATCAACCAGCATTGGTATCGCCATGTATCCCTTTGATGGCTCAGCGCCTGAAGACTTACTCAGCCATGTTGAGAGCGCTTTAAATAAAGCCAAACGGGAAGGACGCTCTTTTTATTGCTTCTATGATGATCGGATGAATAAGCAAGCTCATCAACGCATACAAATGGAAAATGACCTAAGAGCAGGCCTTGATACAAATCAATTTGAATTATATTACCAACCAAAAGTCAATATTGAGAGCCAAGAAATAGATGGCATCGAAGCTTTGATTCGTTGGAACCATCCTCAGCAAGGACTGATCTCGCCTAATGACTTTATCCCAAATGCTGAAAAAAACAGACTCATTGTCCCTTTGGGCATGTGGGTTCTTGAAGAAGCCTGTAAGCAATCTGTTGCCTGGCAAAAAATGGGTATGAAGCCAATTCCAATATCAGTCAATCTTTCAACTTACCAATTGGATGATTTATCCTTCGTTCCGAAGGTCATTGAAATTTTAAACAGAACCAATATGACCCCAGATCTTCTTGAATTCGAAATCACTGAGAGTATGCTCATGAATCAAATGGATCGTGTCAGTGTCTATATTAAAGAATTACGATCAATCGGCATTAAATTTTCAATTGATGACTTCGGCATGGGCTATTCTTCATTGGCCTATCTCAAAAATCTACCTGTTGATATTCTCAAGATTGACAGGCACTTCATCAAAGATCTGAATGGCGAAAAAAATGCTGATGCTGAGCTTGCCAATGCCATCATCGCACTTGGAAAAGTGGTCAATCTTAAAGTCATTGCTGAAGGCGTTGAAACAAGAGAACAATTGCAATTTTTAAAAGACCACAACTGTGACCAAGTGCAAGGATTTTACTTCAGTCAGCCTTTGCCTGCAAAAGATTTTTATCAATGGTATCAAGATTACAATAAAAACTCATTTTTCAAAAAACAAACAAAACGGCCTAAACCCAAATCAAAATAACAAATGGTGGGCCCGGAGGGATTTGAACCCCCGACAACACCGTTATGAGCGGTGCGTTCTAACCACTGAACTACAGGCCCTTGATCAGAAAGATTTGACCAGTATACACACTTTATCCCCCTTTTAAAAGCTTCAAATTATCAGTGGCTAAAGCAAATGTTAACATTATATAAAATTAGGATAAATTTCGAACAAAGTCTTTTTTGTTAGAAACACAAACAAGTGTAATATTTCTGAGATTGCTAAATTTTCATAGATAATATATAATGAGGAAATATAACAATAAGAAAGGAACTCATTATGCCACAAGATTTACACTGCCCAAAATGCAAGTCTATCAAATATGTCAAAAATGGCTTTATGCAAGGGAAGCAGCGCTATCGTTGCAAAGATTGCGCATGTAATTTCACCCAATCAAATAAGCATGGATATTCCCCCAAAATGCATATTATGGCATATAAATTATATATTGAAGGGTTAGGATTCCGGGCTATTGGCCGTTTTTTAAACGTAAGCAACGTTATTGTTTTAAAGTGGATTAAGAACTTTGGCTATTTTTTAGAGCAAAAATTTCAAGATTCAATTCAGAATATTGATGAAAAAGATATTGATATTATCGAGGTCGATGAGCTATGGCATTTTATACGTGAAAAAAAGTAAATTTTGGGTATGGACTGCTATTCATCGAAGAACCAGAAGGATTGTCGCCCTTGCTTTTGGTTCACGGGGTAGAGGGCCGGCACTTGAAATCATTGGAAAAGTCAAAGACCTTAACCCGGAAAAAATTATGACGGACTATTTTAAAATTTATAGGGATTATTTTCCAGCCGACAAACACATTGCCTCAAAAAAAGAAACATATACAGTTGAAAGTGTTAACTCTGACATAAGGCATTACATTGCGCGCTTTAGGCGCAAAACAAAGTGCACCTCAAAATCTGCTGAAATGGGTCAAGCTATCGCTTCTTTTTCTTGTTTTTAGAAAATACATATTATCTATGAAAATTTAGCAATCCCATAGTTATTATAGCATAGGCGCCCTTGTATTCAAACAGGCCCCCGAACCGACCCTCACGCTCCTTTTAGGAGGCAGTCTCATGGGGCTGGGCTATGTGGCTTATCAGCGCAGGAAGGCTTTGGCTTA